>JAUQPO010000146.1 GCA_030550335.1 Acidobacteriota bacterium | reverse complement strand
TTCGATCGATCCAAAAGCCATTCAGGTACGCAACACCGCCGCGGTCATGGTGACGGCCATTTTGCCGCCGTTCGCCCAGCCAGGTACTCGGATCGACGTCACCGTAGCCGCTGCCGGTGATGCTACCAACCTGCAGGGCGGTCTGCTCCTTTTGACACCGTTGCGAGGAGCCGACGGACAAGTGTACGCGGTAGCGCAGGGGCCGGTGGTGACCGGGGGGTTCGTGGCTGGCCAGGCAGGCAACCAGCAGATCTTGAACCATCCGACTACAGGTCGCATCCCGAACGGAGCGATCGTCGAGCGAGCGCCACCGGTCAGCTTGACCGACGGGGCGCTCAAATGGCAACTGCATGAGAGCGACTTCACCACTGCCGCCCGCGTGGCCGAGATCATCAACAAGCACTTTGGGAACGATTCACCGATCGCTGTTGCGGACAATCCGGCTGTCGTGACTGTACGACTGCCTGAGGCATACCGCAACCGCCTGGTCGAGTTCATTGCCGCGGTGGAGAATCTCGAAGTGGAAGTCGACCGCAAGGCGCGGATTGTGCTCAACGAGCGCACGGGCACCATCGTGATGGGCAAGCGCGTGCGCATCGCCCCGGTAGCGATTCTGCATGGCGCACTGACAGTAGAGATCCGCACGCGCTATGCAGTTTCACAACCCGCCCCTCTGTCCCAAGGGGAAACCGTTGTTGTTCCGGAGACTCGGGTAGGGGTCCGGGAGGAGAGAGCTCGGCATGTGGTTTTGGAGGAGGGTGCGACGGTAGAAGATCTGGTCAAGGCATTGCTAGCAATCGGCTCGACACCACGCGACATCATTGCCATTCTCCAGAATCTACGCGCGGCTGGAGCTCTCGAAGCGGAGCTGGAGGTGATCTGAGCGATGCTAGACCTCGGCCTCATTGGATCACTTCCTTTGCCAGGATGGGCGGAGCGGGTCAGCGAAAAATCTAGCGACCCGCAGCAGATCCGGGCGTTAGCAGCCGAGTTTGAAGCGTTACTGCTTGCGCAAATCTTGAAGAGTTGTAACCCCTCCGGCCGAGGCGCTTGGCTAGGTCTGCCCGCCGAGGACGAGGAAGAGGGCGAAGCTGGTCAGCTAATGATCGACGTGGCGCAGGAGCAGCTGGCGCGAGCACTGGCAGCGGCGGGAGGGTTGGGGTTAGCGAATCTGATCCTGAGGGGACTTGAGCGGGCGGGTGCCGACGAGGCCGAGAGGACAACGGCAGATGCGCCCGGACAGACACGAGCAGGCTCGCGCTGAGCTTTTGCCTGCCCCTTGAGTCGTTCCGTTCTACCTCGTGGTTATCCCACACAGTCGACACGGGCTCCGATCAGTTCATTTACGGGGAGATCTTCCTGCGGGGGAGTTGCAACGATTGGTTGGTTGGCTTGGCGCCAGGCTGGCAGCAGGGTGACCAATAAGGAACGAGCTTCGAGTAGAGGACTCTCCGACTGCTCCGCCTGCGCGCGAAGCAGCAGGCCTTGGATGTACACATATAGCGCCGCCAACCGGCGAGCGATTTCGCCTCCTGCCTCCTGGTTCAGCCCGAAGAGCAACTCAGCTAGGATGTCGTACGCTCTGTTGATCGCCTGAGTACGTGCGGCGATGTCTCCCTTGGCAAGCGCCTGCCGGGCAGCGTCGATCGCATCTATAGCCGCTTCGTACAAGAGTTCGACGATCTTGAGTCCCTCGGCCTGCAACAGCTCCGCTTCGCGATAGGCGAGTTGCGCGTGTGTAGACATCGCTCGGCTCCCAGAACTTTCATATCGGCGTGTGGAGACGTTTGGTGAACCAGGCGGATCATTCTTGCTGTGGTGCGAGCAGGCGCAGGTCGTTTGCCAGTTGCAAGATGTACTCGGGTGGTATCTGCTGGATCACCTTTCCAGTTTCGCGATCGACAATTCGCACTACCGGCCGATGTGTCTCCCGGTCCAGGACAAACGTGAGTTCGTTGTTTTGCCCGAACAACTCCGCGGCGTTCAGGGCCTTCACAGCCTGGATGAGATCGCGATTGACAGCGAGTTCCTGCCTAGCGTCCGCAGGGGTGGCGGATGCCACATCAGGACTTGACTGCGTGCTGAACCGTACCGGCCCGACCTCCATCGTTACCTCCTCGGGAGGCACTTCTCCCCTTCACGTCTGCTTATCGGGCGAGCTTGAAGACTCTTGAGGAGGGATTGCCGGTCAACGAAGGCAGCAGCGCATTAGCCCAAGCCAAGAACCTCAGCCGTAGTCCCACGTTGCCGCTCGATCTTTTGTTGGAGCAGCATGATGCCGTGGATCAATTGTTCGGGGCGAGGTGGGCAACCCGGTACATAGACGTCTACTGGGATCACCTGATTCACCGGGATGAGGGCATAGTTATTGAATACACCGGTCGAGGTAGCGCAGGCTCCCATGGAAATGACCCACCGCGGCTCCGGCATTTGCAAATACAGCCGGCGAATCACCGGCGCCATCTTGTTGGACACGCGGCCAGCGATGATCATCAAGTCGGATTGCCGCGGCGAGCCTCGGAATACCTCTGCACCGAACCGCGCGATGTCAAACCGGGAGGCGCTCATGGCCATCATTTCGATTGCGCAACAAGCCAGGCCAAACGTCATCGGCCAAATGGAATTCTTGCGCGCCCAGTTGATAATCCGGTCCAGCTTAGTGAACCAGGCTACGCCGGCGAGAACTTCCCATTCTTCGTCTCGGTCAATACGGTCGAACAATCCTTCGATGTAGGGGAGCCGCGCTTTCGGGTCCATACTTTTTTGATTATCCTTCCGAGACGCTAGAATGGGGGATCGGCTTTTGACGCTATGGATCTTACACCTGTAGCCTTCGAGCCAGCACGCAGCTATGAAGAAGCGTTGCGGCGGGCAGCTGAGATTTGCGGGGTTCAGCTGGAGTACTGGGACATTTGGGGGCGGCGCCACGAGGCGACGCCTCAAGTCGTGCGGGCCATTTTGGAATCACTGGGTATCGCTGCGGGGAGCCTGGAGGAGCTGAACCGGGCCCTAGAGGAGCGCTGGTGGGGGTACTGGAGTAGCGCTGTCGATCCAGTGGTGGTGCTCGACGAAGGTGGGCCTTGGCAAGTGGACATCCGGGTTCCGGCATTGGTTGAGAATGGCCGAGTGCGGGTGCGAATCCTCGAAGCTACGGGGCGTGTGCATGAGTGGGTGCAAGCGCTAGGGGAGTTGGAAACGATACAACTAGTGCAGGCTCGGGGGCGGCTCTTTGAGGCCAAGCGGCTGTTGTTACCGAAGCTGGAGATAGGGTATCACAGGCTAGAAATTTCAATGGAAGCTCCTGGGGTCGGGGAGATCACTGCTCGGACCGAATTAATCGTGGGCCCGGAACAGGCGTATTTACCGCCGGATCTAGCGGCGGGCAAGCGATACGCTGGATTGACCGTGCCGCTGTACGCGCTCCGTTCACACCGAAACTGGGGCGTTGGAGATTTTACGGACCTCCAAAAGTTGGTCGACTGGGCAGTAGACCGTGCGGGATGCCAGTTCATAGGGTTGAATCCGCTGCACGCGATTTTCAACCGCCGCCCCTTCAACACCAGCCCTTACCTACCCGCTTCGGTGTTCTACCGGAACTTCATCTACATCGATGTCGATCGCGTCGAGGATTGGATCCACTCGCGGTGGGCTGTACGCCTGCGGTTTTCGGACGGTTTCTCACGGCTATTAGAAGAGCTCCGTGCCCAGCCTTTTGTGGAGTATGAGCGGGTGGCCCGAGTGAAGCGCGCTTTCCTGAAGCTAGCGTTCCGCGCGTTTCTGCGTCACTGGCGGGAGAACACTCCGAGAGCCCGTGAGTTTCGAGCTTATATCCAAGCTGAGGGCGAACGGCTGGACCGGTTTGCGGTGTTTTGTGCTCTTGAGGAGTGGCATCATCGACGCAACCCGGAGATCTGGGTCTGGCAGCAATGGCCAGCCGAGTACCATGATCCTGCTTCCCCTGCCGTCGAGGAATTCGCGCGCCGACACTGGCGTTCCGTGCTGTTCCACAAGTACGTCCAGTGGCAGCTCGAACAGCAACTGCGAGCGGTGCAGGATTATGCCCGGGCTCGTGGTATGACGCTCGGGCTCTTCCACGATCTGGCGCTAACCGTTGATCGGTGTGGCGCCGATTTCTGGGCCTACCGGCACTTGTTCGCAGAGGGTTGCCGGGTAGGGGCTCCCCCGGACGATTTCTCGCCCAAAGGACAAGACTGGTCGTTCCCGCCACCTTCGGCTGAAGCTCTGCGGCGGGATGCATATCGCTACGTCCGTGATTCCATACGCCGATGTTGCCAAAGCGGCGGCATCCTGCGGATCGACCACGTCATGCGATTTTTCCGCCTGTTCTGGATTCCCGATGGCTGCGATCCGAACCACGGTACGTACGTGCACTACCCCTACGGCGAATTGCTTCGGGTGGTCGCGCTCGAGAGCGTGCTTCATCGAGTGGTCATCGTAGGAGAAGACTTAGGGACGGTGGAGCCCTGGATCCGCCAACAGCTGGCCGAGGCACGGATCCTGGGTTACCGTGTCTTTTACTTCGAACGAGATGAACAGGGTCGCTACCGTCGTCCCGACGAATATCCGGTGAGCGCGTTGGTCTCTTCGACGACCCATGATCTGCCGACACTGGCGGGATTTTGGCAGGCCAGAGATATCCAAGCGCGCCGCCAGGCCAGCCTCTTCCCCAACGAAGAGCTCTATCACCGCGCCGTCAAAGAACGGGAGCGGGACAAGCAGGCCATTCTGGACGCCCTGGATCGTGAGGGTCTGTTGCCAAACTGGGTTCCCCGTTCGGCTGCGGAACTGCCTGAGCTCACCGGAGATCTGCACAACGCCATCGTGGGATTCCTCGCCCGGACTCCTTGCCTGTTGCTCAATTTGAATCAGGAAGACCTCACCAAAGAGACCGAGCAGCAGAATCTTCCCGGCACGACCGCCGAGTACCCCAACTGGATGCGCAAAATGCGGTACACGATTGAAGAGCTGGAAAGCTCTCCGGAAGTGGAGGACTTCTTGCGGATGTGGCGGCGATGGCTGGCGGAAACGGGTCGCTTGCCTGTGGCCCAGGCTCCGCAGGCTCGGAGCTGATCAATCGCCCAGCTTGAGGGGTACCTCGTCTAGGCTCGACAGTTAGGGCTTCAGTGAATGTACTGAACTTCTTCTTCGAGTTCGACGCCGAAACGTTCCCGTACGCGAGTTTTTAACTCGGTAATGAGCTGTATGAGCTCGCTAGCCGTACCCGTACTCGTGTTGTAGATCAGGTTGGCATGGTAGTCTGCGACGCGCATCCCGCCGATCTGCAAGCCCTTGGCTCCCACCTTTTCGAGAAAGTAGGCCGCAGGGACCTTGCCTTCGCGGATGAGCTCGCGAGGAACTTGTGCACGCACAACTTCAGGCAGCGAATCGACCAGCAAGTTCTTGAAAATACTCCCAGCACATTTCATGTGGGAGGGATACTTCGGATCTCGCACCCTGCGGATTTCATCAGCCCGTGCGCGGAGAGCCTCTCGATCGCCTGGAGTTAACCGCAGGCACGCCCACAGAATGATCCAGGTGCGGTGTTGCTTGAAAATGCTTTCACGGTAAGCGAACGCGCACTCGCTCTGTTCCATGTCCCGCAATTGTCCGGCCGCGAGCACGCGCACCTTCTCGACCACATCGCCAATCGATCGGCCATAGGCACCTGCATTACCGTAAATTGCTGCTCCTAGGGTTCCCGGGATTCCCGTCAGATTTTCCAGCCCGGCCAAGCCCTGCTCAATGGTAGCGTCCACCAGGCGCTGAAGCTCGACCCCTGCGTCGGCTTCTAACCAGACATCTCGGATGGAATAGCGAGCTGCCAGGTACCTCAGGATGGCTCCGGGGTAACCTTCGTCCGGCGCGATGACGTTAGTCCCGCTACCCAAGGTGAAGCGGGGCACGCCGTAGCGGTCTAAGATCGAGAGCACTTGCTGCAGCGCTGGCACAGCGGGGATGTTGACGATCCAGCGCGCCGGCCCGCCTACTCCGAAGCGAGTGTAGCGTGCTAGGGGTTCATTCTCCAGAACCTCAACATCAGGGACGGCTCGCAGTGCTTCGGTGACCTCCGCAGCGGTGGCCGGGTGAAGCTCGCTCTTTGCCGTGGGCGACATTTGAGGCACCTACGGGCTATCCCAAATCTCGATGGCCCACTGATGCTCGATACGTTGCCGTTACCGGACAGACTCGGTTTGGCGGGCCAGGGCACGTTTACCCGCCTCTAGCAATTCCAGTATGCGATCCACGTCAAACACGCAGCCTCCCCATGTGCCCCCACTTACCTCCTGTAGGGCGGCCCACAGGCGGGTGGCGTCGGGCAACTCGGGGTCGGCCAGCAGATCCTCTCGTGGCGGTCGGCTGGCCAGGATCCTGGCGCCTTCTTCGGGGTCGAAAGTCCTGCCGTCGTATCCGACGAAGTTGACCGATCCGGTCAAGTTGTGCCGATCGATGATGATCTCGATCAGATCGCCGTCGCGGAGTTTGCCGATCGGACCTCCAGCGAGGGCTTCCGGCGTTACGTGCCCGATGCAAGCCCCAGTGGACACACCACTGAACCGCCCGTCTGTGAGCAGCGCTACGTGTTTTCCCCAGCTGATGTACCGTAGCGCCGAGGTCAGTTGGAATTCCTCCTCCATGCCGGAGCCCATAGGTCCGCGGCAAATCAAAACCACTACATCTCCAGGCCGTATGGGCTTCGGATGGTTGCCCTTGACTGCCGCAATGGCTTCCCGCTCGCTGGTGAACACTCGGGCCGGGCCACGCATACGGTAAACCCCGTCGGGATCGATCACCGAAGGATCGATGGCCGTAGCTTTGATGACCGAGCCACCGGGGCAAAGATTGCCGCGAGGGAAACACACGGTCGAGGTGAGTCCATTCCGGGCTGCATCTTCGGGACTCATGATCACCTGGTTTGGATCCACGCCCTCCTGGCGCAGGATTTCGCGGAACCGTCGCCGCCGTTCGGAGCTTTCCCACCAGTCGAGGACTTCGCCCAAAGTTGCTCCGGTGACGGTCAGCACGCGCGTCTCGAGCAACCCTGCGCGCCGCAAGTGCAACATGACCTCCGGCACGGCGCCAGCCAGGAACACTTGTGAGGTGGGAAAGTTTTGCGGGCCATTGGGCAAAGCGTCCACCAAGCGCGGGATTTGACGGTTGATCCGTTCCCAATCTTCCAAAGTTGGGCGACGCAGCCCGGCTGCATGAGCAATGGCTGGTAGATGAAGGATCAAATTCGTCGAACCGCCGAAGGCTGCGTGAGTGACCAGCGCGTTGTGGATTGCGGCTTCGGTAAGGATTTCCGCCAGTGGTATGCCGCGCTTCACCAAGCGTAGGACTGCACGGGCGGCCCTCCGCGCCATCTCGCGCCAAGCTGCGGAGCCTGACGGAGCCAATGCCGAGTGCGGCAGGCAAAGCCCTAGAGCTTCGCCGACCACTTGCGAGGTAGCGGCGGTACCCAGGAACTGACAGCCACCTCCTGGCGATGCACAAGCACGAGCCGTGACCTCCTGCGCGTAGTCTAGGGTCACCTCACCCTGGGCGTAGCGCGCGCCGATGCTTTGCACCTTGCCTGCATCCTCGCCTTCTTCCGCCAACAGAGTTACACCCCCAGGCACCAGAATTGCGGGCAAGCGGCGCGCTCCGGCTAGCGCCATCATCATCGCCGGCAGTCCCTTGTCGCAGGTAGCGATGCCAATGACTGCTTGGCGAGTGGGTAGCGACCGGATCAACCTACCCAGCACGCTGGCCGCATCGTTCCGGTAAGGCAAGCTGTCGAACATCCCTGAGGTGCCCTGGGTGCGGCCGTCGCAGGGGTCGCTGCAGTAGCCGGCGAAGGGAATCGCCCCGAGGGACTTTAGTTCCTCGGCTGCTTCCTGAACGAGCAAGGCGACTTCCCAGTGACCTGTGTGGTAGCCCAGGGCCACGGGTGTCCCGTCCGAAGCGCGTAAGCCGCCATGAGTGCTCAAAATCAGCACTTCAGGCCCTCCCAGGCGGTTTGGATCCCAGCCCATGCCCACGTTTTGAATCCAGCCAAAAACGTCCCCGCAGGGACGGTACCGGAGCATCTCGTCGGTCAGGGGCAGGCGGCCTTGGGGTCCTGGGGCTTTACTACGGATTTGGTAGATTTCGTCGCTGGTGCTCTCTACGAGCTCTCGCCAGTCGGCTTGGCCCATCGCGTTGCGTCCTTTTTTCGGGGAGTCTATAGAATTCTCGCACGAGTTACGCGACGGTAGGGGCTGGCGGCGGTCCCCGCTGCAACTTGCCACTTCCATAGAGGTGCTTGCTAGGTGATCAGGGCGGGGTTCCACGGCCATGGGCTTTTGCAAGTACCGCGTCTTTAC
>JAUQPO010000145.1 GCA_030550335.1 Acidobacteriota bacterium | reverse complement strand
TCCGGGCATTGCTTGCTTTGGAAAGCTTAATCGTCCGCGAGCTCGTCCACTTAGGGAACTGGGCACGCGCCAGTGATGCCAACCCGTCGGGCCGTGATTCGTTGCCCTTAGCCTGGGCGAGTAAGTGTGCTCGCGCCATTGCCAAAGGTTTGCGCCACACTTATCCGGCATGTCAGTGGAGCTCGCTAGGGCTGCTGGTGCTGTTGGTTGCTACCGCGGCGTTTCGCAAGGTGCGCGGCTGCGAGACGGAGTTGAAATACTGCTTGCGCCTGCGCACTGGTGGCATGAGCTGGACATGGGAATTTAGCCCAGAAATACCCGATCCAGCAGTATAATGGCTCCTCCATAATGGTTTCCGCAGGTTCCCAACCCGCGGTGGTCCGCGAGACTCGCTTGCGCGTGCGATACGCCGAGACCGACCAGATGGGTGTGGTCTACTACGCTCATTACTTCGTGTGGATGGAGATGGGGCGCGCCGAATACTGCCGGTCTCTGGGACTTCGTTACCGGGACATGGAGGCTGAAGATGGCTTGCTTTTGGCGGTAGCCGAGGCACACTGCCGGTATCTGGCTCCTGCCCGATACGACGACGAGGTCGTAGTACGCACGTGGGTGGGTGAAGTCAACCCACGAGCCATCCGTTTCGAGTACGAGATCCTTCACGCAGACACGGGCCGGAGGTTGGCCACCGGGTTTACACGACATATCTTCTGCGGACCGGATCTCCGGCCCCGTCGCCTACCCCAGAAATACTGGAGCGTCTTTGGAATTTCGGAGCGGAATGGACCGTCGCAGACAGTGCCCTGATAACGCCCCACTGCACTGACGCTGCTGGTTTTCGTTCCCTTCCCGCATGCGTTGCCTGCCAGTGGGTCGAACCCGTCGCTAGGTGCAAGGTGGGGGCATCGGTGTCCGTTTGGCGTCGCGGCCACGCCGTATAGCTGGAAAGGCTCGTGAGCGGGAGTCACAACGTCATCACTCTTCGTGGGGCTCGATTTGCCTCTGCGCAGCTCATCCCCCCTTGTGCATCCCACCCGCCCTGCCATATGCTAAAGCCGCGCTCTTATGGGGGAACGGAACCATGCAGGCTCGCCTAGTCCGCTACCTCAGTATCGGTGGGATACTCGCCGGTGTAACCTTCGCGTTCTACCATCTCGCAGCTCGGCCCGCGAGCCAACCGCCCGGAGCGGCTTCAGCAGCGACGTTACCGGTTCGGGCTGTCGCTGTGCGGCTCCAGCTTGGGCTTTTGGACGAGAAACCGGCGGACTGGAGCGGTCAGTTCCGATTGCCCGCCGCTCGGGTGTTGGCGATCGAAGGCGTTGAGCGCAGCGGGGCTACGGGTTGGCGGGCCAAGTCCACCGTAGTGCCCAAAAACCTACGCCAGCAAGAACCGCCTGTGCGTCCAGCAGTTCTCCTAGCCACGCTCGACGTGGACGCGACCCAGTTAGTGGAGATCGAAACTGTACAAGGCCGGTTCGCGTTTCGGCCGAACGAGCTGGAGTGGGCCAAGCCTCGGGCATTTTTGAAGGGGGCAGTGACGGTCGAGCGGGTGCCGGTCAGTGTACCGATCTCAGCCGCACAGACCCACGATGATTTTCCCGCCTTGGCCCGTGCGCTGGATGGCACGGTCTGGTGCGTGTACGTCTCGTATGCTCCTGGAGACCCGGTGGACGAGGAAGCGGCGCGGAACGGTAAGTTTGACTCGCTGTTAGCCCGCAACAACGGCGACCAGATTCACCTGGCACGGTATCAAGCAGGCCAGTGGAATTACGTCGCCGCAGTCACAGGGGAGAAACGAGATGTGTGGAAGCCGTCGGTCGTAGTGACGGCAAAGGGCACTCTGTGGATCGTGTGGGCGGAAAACGTAAACGGCAACTGGGACATATACGCACGGAGTTTCGAGCCGGCGCGGAACGACTTCGGGCCTACCCTGCGCGTGAGCTCGGCCAGTGGACCGGACACAAACGCTGTGGCGGCGACCGACGGAGCAATGGGCGCGTGGGTCGCTTGGCAAGGGTGGAACGGCAAGGACTTCGACATCTGGTTGGCCCGCGTCCAGCCTGGAGAGGTCGGCCAGCCCATTCGAGTTTCCACTAGTCCGGCCAACGACTGGTACCCTGCGATCGCGACCGGGATCGACGGCACCGTTTGGGTCGCCTGGGACACATATCACAAGGGCGATTACGACGTTTACGTACGCGCGTTCAGGAACGGAGTCGGGGGCGACGCAATCCCCGTGGCCACTTCGCCTCGTTACGAGGCGCGACCTTCGATCGGGACGGATTCCCAGGGACGCTTGTGGGTCGCTTACGAGGATGCCGACGTCAATTGGGGGAAGGATTACGGGCAGCGCTGGCCTTGGAAGCAAGGCGTGCCGTTCTATCGTGAGCGCTTCATCAAACTGCGCCAGCTCACTGCAGGGCGCCTTGTGGAGCCTGTCGTTTCCATGACCGCTTTGCTCCACGATACGCCTTACGATGATACGTTCAAGGTCTCCGAATACGCACAGCGTACCAGCATTCCGGTTCTGGCCGTCGATTCCCTGGGTCGGCCGTGGATTTTTTACCGGCGGCATCCGCTAGCCGCAGGACGGGGAGAAATTTGGGCCAGTTACGCACGCTATTACCAAGGTGGGCGTTGGTCGGAAGAAATTGAGCTTCCCGGCTCGACCGGCCGGCTGGATGTCAAGCCAGCAATCGCTGTGGACAGTCGTGGTCTGTTCGTCGTTTACTCCACCGACGATCGTCGGCAGAACATCCGGGACTCCAAGGTCAGCCATTTGCGTCTGGCTTGGATCCCCACGTTCGGTACGGCAGAGGAGCCGGTGATGCGAGTGGTAAGTCCGGAGATTTTTATCGGGAGCCGGCCCGAACCTGTTCATCCTAATGAAGCTCAGGACGTGGAGCGCTTGCGGAGCTATCGCATCCGTCTCGGGACCAAAGAGCTTCGGTACTTACGTGGGGAGTTCCACCGGCATACGGAATTCTCGGCCCATCGGGATTGGGACGGGCCCCTGGAGGAGGTATGGCGGTATGGCTGGGACGTGGCCAACCTGGATTGGATCGGGCCGGGAGACCACGACTACGGCTACGGGTTGGATTATCCCTGGTGGCTTACCCAGAAACAGAGCGATATGTACCACGTGCCTGGTCGGTTCTTAATCATGTTCACCTACGAACGCAGTACTCCCTATCCGAGCGGCCACCGTAACGTGATGTTCGCCCGGCGGGGCATCCGGCCGGTACCGCGGCTCCAAGGCGACGCGAACGTGTTCGGAACCGCTGAGAAGGGCGCTCCCGACGTCAAGAACCTCTACGCATACCTGCGATACTTCGGCGGCATTTGTGCTTCGCACACTACGGCTTCCGATATGGGTACCGATTGGCGAGACCATGATCCAGAGCTGGAGCCAGTGGTGGAGATCTTCCAGGGGCACCGGCTGAACTACGAGGAACCCAACGCTCCGATGGCGCCTCGAGGCCCCGAGGATACCATCCAGGGCTTTCGACCGCAGGGCTTTGTGTGGAATGCTTTGCGGAAAGGCTTGCGCCTGGGCTTCCAAGCTAGCAGCGATCACTTGAGCACCCACATCAGCTACGCGATCGTGCTAGCAGAAGAGGCCACCCGGGAGGGCATCATTCAGGCCTTCAAGCAGAGGCACTGCTATGCGGCGCAAGACAACATCTTGCTCGATGTGCGTTGCGGCCAGCATTTGATGGGCGAGACCTTTGTGATCCGCGAATGGCCGCGGCTGGACATCAGAGTAGTTGGGACCGCTCCAGTAGCCAGCTTGCGCATCATCCGTCAGCTAGAGGGCCAGATGCCCACCTACGTGGCCAGCTTCGAGCCCAACCAACAGGAAGTCCAGCTGAGTTGGAGCGATCGAAATCTGGAACCCGGGACTCGTGTGATGTACTACGTCCGAGTGGAGCAGCACGACAGGAAACTTGCCTGGTCCAGTCCTCTGTGGATCGAGTACCGGCCATGATCGACGCTGCGAGCGGGACTGATGAGTTTTGGGTGTGCAGGAAGCAGGAACTCACAGTGACCGATGGGTTCACACTTGAAACCGGGGGCCCAAGATGAAACCGACGAGGCGAAGTTTTCTCGCTGGGTTAGCTGGCGCCGGCTTGCGCTTGCAAGGCGCTTCGAAACCTAACATCCTGTTCATCATCACCGACGACCAGCGTTGGGATGCTTTAGGCTGTGCTGGCCATCCGGTCTTGAAAACCCCCCATCTGGATCGCATCGCCCGCGAAGGAGCTTATTTCGAGAATGCTTTCGTGACCACACCGCTGTGCTCACCCAGTCGGGCTAGCTTTTTGACTGGCCAGTATGCTCACACCCATGGGGTGCGTGGCAACGGTCCCATGTACAACCAGCTGAGCCACAAACTGGTCACCTGGCCGCGCCTGTTGAAGGAAGCTGGTTATGAGACGGCTTACATAGGCAAATGGCATATGGGCAATGACGACCAGCCGCGGCCAGGTTTCGACCACTGGGTGAGCTTCCGCGGTCAGGGGACGTACGAGGATCCAGTGCTGAACATCAACGGCGAACGAGTCAAGGTTCAAGGCTACATGACGGACATCCTCACTGGGCATGCGGTGGAGTTCCTCAAACGGCCGCGTTCGCGTCCCTTCGTGCTTTATCTCGCCCATAAGGCCGTGCACGGCCCGTTCACTCCGGCACCTCGCCACAAGGGCCTTTACTCGACGGAGCCCTTGCCGCGGAGACCTAACGTGGATGCTCTACCGGAAGGCAAGCCAGTGCTCAGGCGTCGCGAGGTGACTGGGGACAAAAGCCTCAACATGGGACAGGCCCAGCGCGACGAGCTCATCCGAAACCAGCTGCGCGGGTTGATGGCGGTGGATGAGGGTGTGGGCGAGATGTTGGAGACGCTAGAGAGCACAGGCCAGTTAGATAACACATTGGTCGTCTTCACCAGCGATAACGGATACTTCTGGGGCGAGCACGGCTTAGGTGACAAGCGGTTCGCATACGAGGAATCCATTCGCATACCGCTGTTGATGCGATATCCGCAGCTGATTCGTCCGGGCACCAGGATCTCTGAGCTGGTGCTGAACGTGGACATCGCTCCAACGATGCTAGAGCTGGCTGGCTTGCGGACACCCGCGGGTCTCCACGGCATGTCGCTGCTAGGCTTGCTGAGGGGTCGAACCCGCAGGTGGAGAGAGTCTTTCCTCGCGGAGTACTTCCTCGAGCCCAACTTCCCGAGGACACCTTCCTGGCAAGCGGTGCGCACACGCCGGTGGAAGTACATACACTACACCGAGCTGGAGGGCATGGACGAGCTCTACGACCTCGAAGCCGACCCCTACGAGATGAAGAATCTGATCGACGAGCCGGCAGCCCGCAAGGTCCTGGTCGAGCTTCGGCGTCAGCTTGAGCACTTGTTGAAGACCACTTCCTGAGCGGACTGGGGCGCGGTCCTGCGTGAGTCGTCCCTGTCATCGCTCGCAGGCTACCCGCCTCGCTCAGTGTAATGCTGTTCGCTCATCTCGCGCAGCCGGGCCGCAGCTGCTTCTGGCGTCAGGTCTCGCTGCGGCATGGCCAGCATTTCATAGCCCACCATGAACTTGCGGATGGTTGCTGACCGGAGCAACGGCGGGTAAAAGTGTACGTGGAAGTGCCACTCAGGATATGGACCGCCGTCGCAAGGCCGCTGATGGAACCCCATCGAGTATGGGAAGGAAACCTCGAACAGATTGTCGTAGCGAGTCACCAGGCGTTTGAGAATCTCGGCGAACGCATCCCGCTCGGCTTCGGAGAATTGCTCAATGGAACCCAAATGACGACGGCTGATGAGCAGTGTCTCGAATGGCCAGATCGCCCAGAATGGGACAACTGCCAGGAAGTGCTCATTTTCCACCACCAGGCGCTCGCCTCGAGCGGCTTCCAGCTGCCAGTAATCGCATAGTAAGCACGAACGCATGCGATCGCGGTAGTCGAGCTGGCAGCGGGATTCCTTTTGGATTTCGTTCGGTAAAGAGTAGTTCGCCCACACCTGGCAGTGCGGATGAGGGTTGCTGCAGCCCATCATCTCACCCCGGTTTTCGAAGATCTGGACGTAGTTGATGTAGGGTCGCGAGGCCAGCTCGACAAACTGTTCGATCCAAGTGTCGACGACTTTCCGGATCGCTTGCAGGTCCATTCGTGCGAGCGTCAGATCGTGGCGAGGGGAGAAACAGATCACCCGGCAGACACCCGGTTCCCCGGTGGCCATGAGCAAGCTGCTGTCGTTCCAAGCTACGGGAGGAGTCTCCGGCAACAATGCGGCGAAGTCGTTGTCGAAAACGAACGTGTCGGTATAGTGTGGGTTGCGGCGTCCGCCAGCCCGGGCGTTACCCGGACAGAGGTAACAATCCGGTTCGTAGGGGTTCAAGCGCTCCGGTGGTAGGCGCTCGATTTGCCCTTGCCATGGCCGGCGAGTCCGGTGCGGTGAGACCAGCACCCACTCACCGGTGAGCAGGTTCAAGCGTCGATGCGGATGTTCCGCGAAATCGAGCGTGGCCATACCGGTAGCGTCTTCAATATTTGAAACGCTGCTTACTCAGCTGCGGCGGGTTTTCCCGCGCTGGCGAGTAAGGCCGAAGACGAACGGAGTACACATAACGATCGGGATATGTGCGGAACTCGGGCCGAACCGTAACGGGAGTATCCCCCACTCCAGTAACCCGATGGTCCAGGTTCAAGATCAGGCCCCGAGCTTTGCGGAGCTGATACGGGTAGACCACCCGGTCAAGGTTTTCGAACTCGTGCACGCTAGCGTTGATTTCTGGCTCGGCGAATACCGCTAGGCCTACATCTTGCCCCCGCAAAGCGATCCAGCGGACTTCCGTAAGGTTTCCGTAATCGGTGCCGACGTAGTAGGGCACGAAAAACTCGCTGGCGGCCTTCGAGTAGAAGCCGATCTTAGCTCCCGTTTTGCGGTCTGGATAGGTCTCGAACGGGCCACGTCCATACCAATCGACTTGGCGGAGCTCGTCGGAGACCCTCATTTGAAGCCCGATCTTGGGCAACCAGGGCAATTCGTCGAGCTCCGGGGTCACATCGTGGGTCAGGAAGATATCCCCAGTGGCGAGGACCGTGTAAGTGTACTGGTTCCGGAATGTCTGACCCGGGCGACGCGCGAAGCTCACACTCCGAATCTTGATTTGCACTGCCTGAGGGCTGAGCTTGCTGACGGTCATGTCCTGGACTTGATGCCTCAGCTGGTCGAGGCCTGCGCCGCGCCACCATTCAGCCTCCGCGATGCCCCATCGCGAAAGTTCGTTGGCGATGGGCGCGCGCCAGACGTTGAGCACGGGTCCTTGGACGAGCAGTTCCCGTCCTTGGTATCGCAACGAGGCCAGGGTGCCCGTCTGCTTGTCAAAGCTCGCCGACCAGTCTCGTCCATTGATCGTGACCCGGTTCCCTTCGTCCCGCACGTCCAACGCTGGCAAGCTGCTCAGATTGACCGGTGTTGGTTGCGGTGGACTCCAAGGCATACGGAATTGGGCAAAGGCCACCTCGTGACCCCGCTTCGCCCAAAGCTGGTCTTCGGGCAGCAAGAACTGGATCAGCAGGAAGTATTCCGTTGCCGGCTGGAGCTGGGGCTGGCGGATCGGGATGCGAACTTCACGATCTTGTTGGGGAGGAACATCGAGCTTCAGCGTGCCACTCTGCAAAACCTTGCCGTCACCCACCAGTTGCCATTGAACATCGAGTTCGTTGAGGTTCGTGAAGGAGTAAAAGTTCCGGACCCGAAGTCGCCCGTTGGCCAAATCAATGGCCTCCACGCGTACAGGAGCGTGCGCGGCCTTCATCTGCCAGGTTTCTGGTTGCGGCGCGCGATCGGCAAAGATGACCCCGTTGATGCAGAAGTTGCTCGCGCCGTAGACCAGGTGACTGCCTTTGTCTTCGAAGACATCGAAGTCCAACCACAAGGCTGCGCGCTCAGGCGAGCCGCGTCCTGCCATTAACTCGGCCACGTCGGCCACCGCAGGCAAAATCCGTACCTCGTCGATGATGGCGTTGGTTAGCCAGCCCTGGTAGTTTTCCCTTTGCGTCTCGGAGTTGCGTCCGACGTTGACCGGGAAGGGCCGCTCCTGGAGAGGTTCCGCAAAGGGTTGGCTGGCCACCTTTTGTCCATCGATGTAGATGGCTAGGCTGGATCCATCGTAGATTCCAGCTACGTGGTGCCAGTTAAACTGCCAATCCCCCGGGACTCTGGCTTCGACGCTGGTGCGGCGCCGGCCCATCACCCAGAACTCGAGCGTTTGCGGATCTTTCTGTTGAAGACCGTACTGCTCGCCTTTGGCTACAAACACGCTTGGTCCAAACCACTCCCGCGGGTAAACCCAAAGGGATACCGTCA
>JAUQPO010000144.1 GCA_030550335.1 Acidobacteriota bacterium | reverse complement strand
CAATCGGCTCAGAACTGGTCCACGTTTCGCCTTCGTCGTCGCTGATGGCGATCAAAGAGAAAGAGAACCCGTCGGAATAGAGGGGAACCAGGATACGACCCGACGGAAGCTGAATGGGGTGGGCTCTGGGCATCCACCCCAGCCGCCTGGAAAGCTTGTCCGCAGCCAGTTGAAGCACGCGCTTGAGATAGGCTGCTTCACGCGAGTCTGGAGGAGCTTGCGCCAGGAGTGGCTCCACCACCCTCTTCACCCGGGCTTCGAAATTCCGTGGCTCGAACAGCAAATTCTCAGCGCGCTGCCACGTCGGGGGCTCCCACAGACGGTCTAGCTCCGATGTGATGCGCAGGTTCAAAAGCGCGGTCTCCCACAGGTTGGCGAGAATGGTCGGCCAGATCAGCCACAACCGGTTCTTACGATCGAGGAACAATGCAGGGTTACAGTCGGGAAAGCCCTTGACGTCGGCAATCGTGTACCGAGGCGTCCATTGGCGCGATCCTCGCTTCAGCAAAGCTGCTTGGATGAGAACGTCGTCGGCCGTGCGCTCGCCCGAACCGTGGTACCAAACCGCGAACAGATCCCCGTTCGGCAACTCCACCAGAGACGAAGCGTGATTATGCCATTCCTCTAAGGGGAAGATCAGCTCTGCCTGATGGAAAGGGGTGGGATGTGCGGGCGTCGCGATGCACAATAGCCCCAGCCACGTCTGCCACCGGCTCCATAGCCGGTGCACAACTCTGCTGCTCTGCCGCATGACACCAATCTAGCGGGGTCGCTTCCCGCTGTGGGTCACCGTGCATAGAATTCAGGCCTCGGTCGGTGGGACGCCTAGCCGAGCAACGTCAGCGAACCTCGAAGCCTGCCTCGCGCAGTAACGCACCCGGTTCGGTTCCGTAAATCCGAACCCAGTAGCGCCCCGGCGCTAGCCCACGCTCGATGGCGAGCTCTAGCATCTCGCCGCCTCTGTTGACCCACCCCTCCCACCTCACTTGACCCAACTGGTCAACCACTTGTACCTGGTACCCTGCAGCCTGTGGTAAGCCTTCGATGTCCAAACGTAGCCGTAGGGGAACCCGAGCTGGGGCAACGGGTACCTCAGCCTGCCCCGCGCGCAACGCCCGCAGCTCCATCTCGTAGGGGACCCGCCCAGGCCCCGACCAAGGGCTCCAGATCACTACCGCCACCAGCAGCGCTGCAGCCAAAGCCACCCACGCCGGTTTGGGTAGCCCCCAGAGTCCAGAAATAAGACCCCAGCGGGCCCTCTCCGCGCTGGCCCCCACTGGCCGGACCTCAGGGGAAATCTCGGCCTGAAGCTCGCGCAAGGCCACGCGCAGGGTTCGTACAAAGTCTTCGATCTCCACCAGGCGATCCCGGCACTGCTGGCATACGAGCAGATGCTCTTCGATCCGGGCCGTGTCGACTTCCTGCAACCGACTCAGCGAATAGAGCTCCAACTCATCATCACTTGGGTGGGTGCCCAGGGTTGGATGCATCGTCAAGATCTTACCGCCTTCCGAACCCATCACCGATACTCCCACGCGGACATTCCGGCTGGCGCAATCCCTCCTCGGTCTATTAGTGTCCCGAGCCGCCTTTGGCTCTCATAAAAAGACGCATCAGCGCACTCCGCGCCAGCCGCCGTTTGCCCAGCTCACCAAACCTAGCCTTCGCCCGGGATTTCAGCAATCGGAATTGGGTGTGAGTGAGGTTCATTTCTGCGCAGATTTGCTGAGGGGACTGCCCTAGCAAATAGAAGCGTGTGAGGATCTCCCGATCTCGCGGCGAAACCTCCCGCAGCACCTGCTTCATGATCTCGATCTTTTCCCGAGCAATAACCTGCTCTTCCGGACTCGGCGCCTGATCCGGGATTGGCAATACCTCGGTCAGCTCCGCTTCCGTACGGCGCTCTTGCACCACGCTCTCGATGTAAGCGGCTGCCTGCCTCCGGATCACAGTCCGCACGAAGCCCATTAAACGCTCCGGCTCTCTGAGCTCCCCTCGCTTGATCGCCTCCAGAACGATAACGAAACTGTCATGGACCTTGTCGTCCACATCCGTCGTCCCGAAGCGACGGCAGAAATAAAAGCGCACGCCCCGCTCAAACAGTTTGTAAAGTTCCTCCACGCCTGACGGGTCTCCAGCCTGGATCCTCTCGACCAAAGCCGCCCATTGGCTCCCAACTGGCTCCGCGGTCCCGACGGGAAATCCTAGGCTTTCGACACGCTCAGGTTCAGCTTTGGGGCTGCGGTCTTGGGACATGGCCTTACCTGAGACCATACACGAAGTACGGGGCCCAGTAAACGGGCTGGCTACGCCAGCCACTCTGACGCAAGGCATCTAACTGCGCTGCGCGGAGAGCTTCCGCAACCGTCCGTCCGGTCCATTGGTGGGGGTCTGGCGGCAAGGCCCCATAAAACGCACGCCAGAACTCCACCGCGTTTTCCCGGGTAGGCCATAGTGCAGCCACCACGTAGTGCGCCCCCGCACGCACCCAAGCTCGCGCCAACCCCCACAACCCCTCGCCAGGCAGAATCACCCCAGTGCCCCCACTGCAACCGGTCATCACCACTAATGGAGCGTGAATGCGAAGTGCCCCCACCAAACGCGGGCCCACCAGCTGCGGACCTGACTCCCCATCCATCGCAAATGCCAGCATTGGCTCTCCACGCCGGCGATCCGCAACTACCACGTGAGTGGCCAGATGAATGACAGCTGGTTTCGATCGAAGAGCCTGGCGCAAGAACAGGAATCGTGCCTGGTGGCCCGTCAAGAACACTGGAGCCGAGGGACTCCAGGCGGCCCACTCGATCAGCTGCTGCGCTTCCAGCGTTCCTCCTACCAAGCGTGCCAGTTCTAGCGGAGCCCTCTGCCAACGGCCGTGAGTGCCGGATGGCCAAGCCCACCTCCGGCTAGCTGCAGCGTTCGTTCTTGGGTCTGCCCGGTTGTACACCGGATCAGCTACGATCACAGGGGGGCCAGTCCAACGGGTCGGAGCCTCCCAAACCAGCCAGCTGACGCCAGGCAGTACGTGGAAGCTCCATCGCTCAACCGCATATTGAGCTGGCTTTCCTGGACCTCCGTGAACGGGCAGGCTGGCAAACGGTACCCGGTACAAAGGGCCATCTAGAACCAGCAGTAATTCGCGGGCTTCAGCAACGTCCTGAATTGCGCTACCCAACACGACCTCAGTGAGTCTCAAGCCCGCTCGCCCATCTGCTGCGCGGTGATGGATCTGTCCCCAGTAAGCATCGACAGCTGAGGCCACCGCCGAGCGTCCGGGGAGCCTGTGCAGCTTCCATCCGGTGGGCGTAACTACCCAAAGCCTAGTCAGAGGTTCGTCCACCCACCAGACAAGCAGCGCCTGTCCAGGCCTAAGCGCAGCTTGCAGCTGTCGCCAACTCAAGGGTTGGCTACCCATACCCTTTCGCGCCCGCAACCCAGCACAGAGCTCCCACCTAGCCAGACTCTGCTCCAGTTCTCCTACGCGGCGCTCAGCGTCCGCATCTTTGTTGAGCAACAGTGCCTCGGCCTTGGCCAGCGATTCCAGTTGCTCCCAATAAGCGGGCGGCATTTCGTCCCGGCCGAGACCTGCCTCCCCTACCCGCTGTCGTAGTCCCACAGCCCGTCCCTGATCTGCAGCCTCTAAAGCCTCCCACGCGTCGGCCGCATTCTGCGTCTTCTCGAAACGCGCCAGCGCCAAGCGAACGGAATCCCGATAGAGGCGCTCCACCATCCACCCAGACCACGCAACCAAGGGATCGGAAGGCCAAAGGTCCAGCCGCATCCGTTCAGCAGAAGCCCGTGCCGTTCTCAGGTCCTGGAGAGCTTGCCTGTGGTCCCCGAGAGCCCAATGAACTAGCGCGCGTTGGTGGTATAGAGTCCAGGCTGGCGTTCGGCCGTCCGATCGATACACCTCGAAGGCCCGTTCGATCAACCTGCGGGCGAGCTTGGGTTGCCCGCGTTCCAAGTACACCCAAGCTAAGTTCCGGTAACAAGCAGATGAGGGTGAAAGGCCCGCCGTCCAATACGCACGGTACGCGTGCAAGAGTAGTTGCTCAGCCTCATCCACTCGACCCAGGCGCAGCAACTCCGCCCCGTACTCCTGCGCAGCCTGCGCCTGCAGTCCCAGATCACCCACCCGATCCGCGAGGCTCAAAACCTGTCGGTAGGCCAGCTCGCCTTGCCGAACGTTTCCATCCAGGAACGCCAGAGTGGCTTGCTGAGACAACACCGCAGCCAGCGCCTGGGGATCGCCCAGTTTTCGCACGGAGTTGGCAGCTTCTTCGGCGATCAGTCGGGCTTGAGCGAGATCGCCAAGCGCCAAATACACCCAAGCTAGATTCGTCGCCCACGCCCCGCGCAACCGCAGGTCGCCGCAGTGTTCGATCCTGGGCTTTAACTCCAAGAATGTTTCGAGCGCGTTGCGGTATCTGTGAGTTTTGAGCTGGATGGTGGCGATCCCCAGCTTGAACCGTACAGCCCAGCAGGTTTGACCGGAAGCCAATGCCTGGCGCTCACCCTCTTCGAACAACTGCAGGGCCTCTGCGAATTTCCCATGTTGAGCAAGCCCTGTAGCACGACGGCGCAACTCTTCCAGTTTGCTTTCTGACCGAGAAGGCGCCAGTGTCGGAGCCCGATGGGCTTGACTGTCATCTTGCAGGTAGGAAATGGAGCAGACCACCCCCAACGTAATTCCGCAGCCGATGGCGATCAGCGGAAGAGTCTTCGGCTGCATTGAGCGAGCACCTGTTAGGGAAACTTGGGATTTAAGGCGGGAGAGCGGCGCCCGGCGTTCTTAGGAGTACTCCTGGCGGAGTACCCCTAAGAATCATACCAGAGCTGTCGCGCCCCGAAGGCGCTAACCCGTTTCGGGCCGTTTCACCGCTCAACGTGTGCTGTGGTCCACACGGGATGGACTAAGCCAGGTCGATTACCACAGATCAATGATGGGCCAAATCACGATCGGATCCCGCTCGCTGATCGACATGGCCTGAACCTGGTGGCCTCTGCCACCCACTACGAGGCTAATCCTCGGCAAGCAACCTCAGATCGTTTGAAAGGCGCTAACGCGTTGTGAACAAACTAAATAACGATCCGCAAATCGATGTGAATCTCCGGCCGAGGCCCGTCTGCTTCTCACCCATGCGTTGCTCCCGAAACCTAAGCTCACCTACCCCTCGCTTCCATCAACATTGCAGCCAGCTCGAAAGCTAGAGCTTATCTGCCCTCCTGCTATAATCCGGGTGACTCTGACATGACCCGCAGGAGCTGGCTGGCGAGAATGATTGGCCTGACATTAACTGCCGCCCGTGGACAGGACGTCCCAGTGCCGAAAGGGCCGGTGCGCGCCGTGCTCGACACGGACACGTTCAATGAAATCGATGATCAGTTCGCTGTCACTTACAGCGTCCTTTCTCCAGAACGGATCCGCTTGGAGGCTATCTACGCAGCTCCATTCCACAACAACCGGTCCACTGGGCCGGCCGACGGAATGGAAAAGAGCTATGAAGAGATCCTGCGAGTACTGGAGGCGCTGGGGAAAACGGGAACCTTCCCCGTATACAAAGGTTCGCGTAGCTGGCTACCAGGACCTAACCAACCGGTCGAGAGTGACGCCGCGAATGATTTGATCCGCCGAGCATTGCAGGGCGAGCCACCCCTGTACGTTATGGCCATCGGCGCTCCGACCAATGTAGCTTCGGCCATCCTACTGGAGCCGAAAATCAAAGAGCGTATTGTCGTCGTCTGGCTGGGTGGGCAGCCCCACGAGTTCCCAAGCGCCCGGGAGTTCAACTTGCAACAGGATCTTCATGCATCTCGGGTGCTGTTGGACTCCGGCGTGCGCTTGGTTCAAATCCCCACCACTAACGTGTCTGAGCAATTGCGCACCACAGTGGCCGAGCTGGAGCGGTTCATCAAGGGGCGATCGCGCATTGGCGACTACCTGTTCAAGATCTTCCTGGCCTGGGGACACGAGCACCAGCGCAGCCCAGAGCAGCCTTGGTCCAAAGTCATTTGGGATATTTCCGCACCAGCCTGGCTGATCAATCCCGACTGGGTGGAAACCAAGCTCGCTCCCAGCCCGATCCTGACTAGCGAATTCACCTGGCGGTTCGACCCGGGCCGGCACACCATCCGCGTCGCCACGCACATCAACCGCGACGCAGTGTTCAGCGACCTGTTCGGGAAAATCCAAAAAGCACCCCGGTGAGCAGTCCAGCTCGGCGCCCGAATGGGCTCGCCCACCACGCGTCTGTCTCCCAGGCAGCGAGTTTTCCGCTACGCGACCCCAAGCCCGAGCTGCTCCTCGACGCTGGTTCCCACCAATGTGCAGCCTAAGGCCAGGCGCCCCCAAGCCAAGCCCTGAATGGCTACCGGCAGCTTTTGGGCGGGACCCGAGTCCCCAGGACGCTGAAGCCCACCAGCCAACTGCTAGGCAACCCGTCTCTTAAGCACCTTTGCAAAAGGTGGCTAGTACAGGCAAGCTGCCACGAAATAAGGGAGCACGAAGGCTACGGCCGTGGAGACCGCTAGAGTAGCTCCGACGGGGGGCTGCAGAGGGCACAATTCGTCGCCTAACCCCAAGCTTGAACGCCTGAAGAAGCCTTTAGCTCCAATAGTTCCTGTCCAGGCTCCGGTATTGCACCGCCTCGGCAATATGTTTAGCCTGAACACGCTCACTGCCGGCCAAGTCGGCGATGGTACGTGCCACCTTCAAGATGCGGTCGTGCGCGCGGGCTGATAGGCCCAGGCGGCGCACGGCCATCTCCAGCGCGCGCTCGCCAGCCTCGTCCAAGGCGCAAAGCTCTCGCAGGAGCCGTTGAGGGATTTGGGAGTTGTAGAAGCCCCGTCGGCGTTGGATTTCGCGCGCCCGCAGGACTCGTTCGCGCATCTCGGCCGAGCCGATGCCATCGCTTGGCCCCCGCAACTCGCGAAAAGCCACAGCGGGTACCTCGACATGGATATCGATCCGGTCGAGCAACGGCCCGCTGATCTTCGAGAGATACCGTTGGATCATTGCACCCGTGCACCGGCATTCCCGCATCGGGTCGCCGAAAAAGCCACAGGGGCACGGATTCATAGCAGCCACGAGCATGAAGCGAGCCGGAAAGACCAGGGTCGTTTGTGACCGGGCAATCGTGACAAAGCCGTCCTCCAACGGCTGGCGCAACAACTCTAAAACGTTTCGCGGGAACTCCGGGAGCTCGTCCAAGAAAAGCACGCCGTTGTGAGCCAAGCTCACTTCGCCGGGACGGGGAATCCCCGTGCCTCCTCCAATCAGGCCAGCGGGCGAAACAGTGTGGTGGGGGCTCCGAAACGGTCGCTGGCGGACCAGTCCGCAACCCTTTGGCAAAGCCCCGGCTACACTATGGATCTTGGTGGTCTCCAGGGCTTCATCGAAGGTCAATGGCGGCAGGATGCCGGGCAGTCGCCGGGCCAGCATCGTCTTGCCACTCCCGGGTGGCCCGATCATCAGGACGTTGTGAGCCCCTGCAGCAGCGATCTCTAGGGCACGCTTCGCAGCCGTTTGCCCGCGCACCTCGGCGAAGTCTAGTTCGTGGAAAACCCTATCGCCCGACTCTGCTAGAGCCGGCGGCACCGGCTGGAAGCGCTCTGGCTGATTGACTACATCCACAGCCTGGCTGAGGTGCTCAACCGCGTAGATCTCCAGCCCTTCCACCACCGCCGCCTCTGCCGCGTTGTCTCGTGGCACGATGAGCTTGCGGATCCCATGCGTGCGGCTCGAAATCGCTATCGGCAACACACCCCGTACGCCCCGCACTGAGCCGTCCAACGATAGCTCGCCTACGATGAGCAACTCGTCCGCCCGCCGCAACAATCCCATCGCGCCCAGTATTCCCAGCGCCATCGGCAAATCAAAGCCCGCACCCTCTTTCCGCACATTCGCGGGCGCCAGGTTAATGGTCACGGACTTATTTGGGTATCCGAACCCGGAGTTGATCAGCGCACTCTTGATCCGCTCCCGACTCTCTTTGACGGCTGTATCGGGCATTCCCACGGTGACGAAGTCCCGGGCCGAGCCCGAAGAATACATGTCGACTTCCACGTCCACTAAGTGCGCATCGATGCCGTGAATAGCCGCGCTACGAGTCCGAAACAGCGCCATGCGAGCCTTGCCAGTAATCTATGTGGAGGAAATCCCGGCCCATTCTCAGAGAAAGCCTAGAGGCCAGTACGTGTTCGGCCCACGCAGCCGGCCTTTAAAACGTTCTCCGCGCAAACCCCACATTTCAGCAGATCCGCCTATCAGCGGCTATAAGAGTACGTCCCAATAGCGCCCGAATGACCCAACCGCGTTGTCGCAGTGACCGACTCAGCAAAGTCTGAGCGACTACGCTCAGAGGTACGCAACTGGCAACACCCAACGGGCTGCTTTCCGTGCCTA
>JAUQPO010000143.1 GCA_030550335.1 Acidobacteriota bacterium | reverse complement strand
TGCCCAGTTTTCGCGCCGTGACGCCGAACGCTTCCCCGCTTACGAAGCGCATTTGGAACGTCTGGCGCAGATCGTTGAGGATTTGCTTCTCGAGCCACCGCCGGAATTTCCCCCGCGGAGGCTTTCTGACTGGCCCGATTATGTCCGGCTACTGGGTCGATGGCGTCGCTTGCCCCACCAGGACGTTATCGCGCTGGTCAGAGTGCTCACCCAATCGGCAGCCGACTTTCTGGACGCCTGGTTTGAGTCCGATGAGCTGAAGGCCACGCTAGCCACCGATGCGGTCATTGGAGCCAACGGGGGGCCTCGGTCGCCGGGCACAGCTTACGTATTGCTGCACCACTGTATGGGTGGTGTGGATGGCCGTCGAGGAGTGTGGGGATTCGTACGGGGAGGGATAGGGCGATTGTCCGAGGCCATAGCCGCAGCCGCCCGCTACTACGGCGCTGAGATCCGGCTGAATCAGAAGGTCGAAAAGATCCTGATCGAAAATGATCGAGCTTGCGGCGTCGTGCTCGAAAACGGCGAGGAGCTCCGCACGCGCGTCGTGGCCAGTTCCGCGGACCCACACGTGACGTTCTTGCACCTGATCGAACCTGCCCACCTGGACCCGGAGTTCCGTCACGCCATCGAACTTTTCCGCATCGAGGGTACGTCAGCCAAACTGAACCTGGCCCTGAGCGACCTGCCTCGGTTCCGCGCTTTACCGAGTCCAGGTCCCCACCACCGGGCCACCATGCACATCTGCCCATCGATGGACTACTTAGAAGAGGCCTGGGACGACGCCAAGTACGGCCGGCCATCCCGCAAACCTTTGCTCGAGCTCACCATCCCCACCGTTTACGACCCCAGCCTCGCTCCTCCGGGCCGCCACATCATGGGGGTCTTCGTTCAGTACGCGCCTTACCGTTTGCGCGAAGGGGGATGGGACGAACTGCGCGACCGGTTCGTAGAGAACATTTTCGCTCTGCTCGAGGAATACATCGCCAACATCCGTTCCATAGTGCTTGAATGCCACGTGTTGAGCCCACTAGACTTGGAGCGCCGCTTCGCTCTGACCCACGGCAACATCTTTCATGGCGAAATGAGCTTGGACCAGCTTTTCTTTATGCGACCTGTACCGGGCTGTGCGCGTTACCGTACGCCGATCCGCGGGCTTTATCTCTGTGGTTCAGGAGCTCACCCGGGCGGAGGCATCATCGGCGCGCCGGGCTATAACGCGGCACGAGCGATCCTCAAAGATTGGAAACGGCTGCGTCACTGACCCGGAAGGCTGGTGACTTTACGGGTCAATGCTCTGCCTCCAGAGCAGCAACCTCTTCTAGCGACCATTCGGGAATTGCCCCGGGGCGCGAGGCCACCAGCGCCGCCACACGGTTGGCAAAGTCCGCGACCTCAGCGAGCTTCCAGCCCGCTGCCAGACCATGCAACAAGGCCGCTGAGAAAGCATCCCCGGCGCCGACGGTATCGCAAACGTTGACCCGGTAGCCGGGGGCCGCAACAATCGAATCTTTCGTAGCCAGCACGCAACCCTTCGCTCCAAGGGTCACGCAGGCCAGCTCCCAGGAGTATCTCTCCGCTGCCGCCCGACAAAACCCTTCGACTGTGCCGTCACCCAGATTCAGCAATACGTGCAGCGCCGTCACTTCTTCGTCATTCACCTTCACGACGTGCGCAGAGCGCAACAACGATTCGACCAGCTCTGGTTCGTAAGAACCCGGCCGGAGATTGACATCGTAAAAGCGTTTCGCCCCCGGGATCAGGTCACAAAGTCTGCGTGTGAGGGCGCGCGCGGTGGGAGACATCTGATGGAGCGTTCCGAATGCGATCCAGTCCGGCTCCCAGGCGATCAACCGAGCCAGCTGGAAGCCGGTCAGCTCCGCCGAATCATAAGCGGCGGGGCGGTGGATCTGAAAGCGAGGTTGACCATTGGTGTCTAGCTCCACGGTGACCGTGCCCGTGGGAGACCCAGGCAAGGTCAACACGAATTCCGTGCTCAATCCCAGCCGCTGCATCTCCTTTAGTGCTCGCCGACCTCGCTCATCTTCTCCCACAGCGCTGACGAAATAAACCTCGTGTCCCAATCGCCGGGCATGGACAGCAAGATTGAACGGGGCACCACCGAGGCGTTCGCCATCGGGGAAGACGTCCCACAGAATCTCACCAATGGCTAAGAGCTTCACGGCGTGCACCTCCACAGTGACCGACCGGCCCTTTAGTACAGGCCTGCGCCATCCCCCAGACTACGCCACAGATACCAGCTGGCAACTGTAGCGTAGGGATGCCAAGGCTCACCGAGTCGCTCCACCTGTTTGGGTGTGGGCAACTGGGCCAACTGGTAAGCCTGCTGGACCGCCACTCGAATCCCTAGGTCCGTACTCGGCAACACGTCCGGCCGTTTCAACGCGAAGATCAAGTACATTTGCACAGTCCACAACCCGATCCCAGGCAGGCGGGTGAGAATGCGGATCACCTCTTCGTCAGGCAATGCACTGAGCTCCTCCAACCGCAGGCGCCCCTCCACGCAGGCCTCGGCCAGGGAACGCAGGTAGTGGATCTTGCTCCGGGATAAACCCACTGCGCGCAGCTGCTCCCGGGAAGCCTGGAGCACATCTTCCGGTTGGAGTTCTCCAGCCGTAGCCACTGCCTCCTGCAGCCGCGCATAGAGTTTTGCGGCCACCTTGCCGCTGACCTGTTGGTAAACAATGCACCGCGCCAGAGTGGCGAAATTTGCCGGCGCATACTCGATGGCGTAGGGACCAATTTGTCGGATCAGGCGGCGCAGAACCGGGTCCCGTCGCAAGTGCGCCAAAGCCTTATTGGGAGAAACAGTCCACTGCACCCCCACGTCTACTCCGATTGTAGGAGGATGCTCCGGGTGAGATCCGGTCAGCCCTGCGGGCCAGTGCTGCTGTGGCTTCGCCGGGTGTTTGTAATCCCTCTCGCCGCGACGATCCTTGGGGCTTCGGCCAAAAGCCAACAGGAAACCCTCCCCACTTTCCGAGTGGAGGTGGACCTGGTCAACATCCTCTGCACTGTCCGCGATAGCCATGGCCGGTTCGTCACCGACCTCACCAAGGACGATTTCATCGTCACCGAGGACGGTATTCCCCAACAGATCCGGTACTTCTCGCGAGAAACCGACCTGCCCCTCACCATTGGCCTGCTTGTGGACGTCAGCAAGAGCCAGGAGAACCTAATTGAAGTCGAGCGACACGCCGCATATCGCTTCCTGGATCGGGTGCTCCGAGAGAAGGATCTTGCTTTCTTGCTCAGCTTTGGCGTCGAGGCCGAGCTGTTGCAAGACCTGACTGGTTCCCGGCGCAGGCTGGAGGCCGCCCTTGCGCAGCTACGCCTGAACGCCGCAGTTGGAGGTATCCTGCCCGGGCCTGTGCCCAACCCCCGTCCGAAAGGCACAGTGCTTTACGATGCGATCTATCTGGCCAGTGACGAGATCCTCCGCAAAGAGGTGGGCAGGAAGGTCATAGTGGTCATCACCGACGGTGTGGATGTGGGCAGCGTGGTCTCCTTGGACAAGGCTCTCCAAGCGGCCCACCACGCAGACTCGGTAATTTACGGTGTCTACTACGCCGATCCGCGTTACCGACTGTTCGGCAGTGGCTATGGGATTCTCAAACGGCTGGCCGAAGAAACAGGCGGACGCGTGTTCCGTGTAGGCAAGGTTCGCGACCTCGACCGGATCTTCGACCAGATCCAACAGGAAGTCCGCAGCCAGTACGCTTTGGCCTACACCCCTACACGACCGCTAGGCGATGGAGGCTACCGACGCCTCCGCGTCACCACCCGGCGGCCAGGGCTTACAGTCCAAGCGCGAAAAGGCTACTACGCGATCAAGCGCGACTGAGCGTAGCGTATTGCTGGCGGGCCAGGAAATAACTGCGCAACTGCTCCTCCAAAGGAGGCATGGGCGGCAAACCCAGCGACTCGATCTTGGCGTTCGAAAGGGCTGAATACTTGGGGCGGCGCGCTGCCGTGCGATACTCGCGCTCGTTGGTCGGGCGCAAATCCGCTTCGACGCCGGCAATTTGAAAGATCAGTCGCGCGTACTCAAACCACGAAATGGGCGTCCCACCACCAATGTGGAACACTCCACGGTGGCCTAACTCGACCAAGTCGATGGTGCGCGCTGCCAGTAAAGGTGCATAAGTGGGCGAGGCAACGTGATCCTCTACGACCCGAATCGGCTTGCCCTGCAGTGCCAGCCGTAACATGAACTCGACGAAGTTGCCGCGCGCCGTTCGAACTCCTGCCGGGCCGAAGACTCCGGAGGTCCGAACGATGATCGGCTCGTCGAGGTACGCTTGAGCATACAACTCGCCAGCCAGCTTCGACACTCCGTACGCGCTGATCGGGTGTGGCCGGTCTTCCTCGGTGTAAGGTCGCCCGGCATGTCCGTCGAAAACGTAGTCGGTCGAAAAGTGCACGAGCAACGCTCCCAGCTCTCGACAGGTGACTGCCATGTGCCGCACCGCCAAAGCGTTGACTTGATAAGCGGCCCACGGCTCACTCTCAGCCACATCCACCTGGTTGTACGCCGCCGCATTCAGCACGACGTCGGGCTGGTACCGCAGGAGCGTGGACTGAACCTGATCGGCGTTCGTAATATCGACCTTCTCGCGATCAAAAGCGAAGACCGCGTGCCCTCGCCGGGTCAACTCCCGCACGAGTTCCGTGCCTAACTGTCCGGCGCTTCCAAAGACAACTGCTTTCACCGTGCCTTATCGCTCCGCTTCGTGGAACTCGCCCCTCTTATTAGAAAAGCATAGGACCGCGCCTGGCGTCGCCCGCCCTCGCTACCAGCACGGCGGCTCAAGAACGGCGCCCCTTTAGAAAACGATGCGCAGGCCCAGTTGTACCGTCCGCGGCTCTGTAGCGCTCGTGATTTGACCGAAGCCGGCCGCACCGAGGGACCGCCCTGGAAGACCGAAATCCGGGTGGTTGAACGCGTTGAACAGTTCTCCCCGGAACTGCACGTAGCTCCGCTCACTGATGGAAAAGTTCTTGTTGATGGAGAAATCGAAACTGATGCGTCCGTCCGCCCGGACAATCCCCCGGCCCGCATTGCCGAAGGTGTAGGCGGGTGGCGCCACGAAGGCATCCGTATCGAACCACCGGTAGATGGAACGCTCGCTCACAGGCAGATTCGGGTTCCGAAGCACATTCGCTCGTAAGCTGGGTGAAAAGGCGTTGGTCGTGTTGGTCTGCATGGTGACCGTAAATGGGCCGCCGCTCTGCACGTTAACGATGGCCCCAACCGTCCATCCGCCTAGCAGCTTCGAAGCCCAACCGCGGGTGAGCCACTTCCGGCCCGGGCCCCAAGGCAAGTCGTACACCGAGCTCCAAACAAATCGATGCACAATATCGATCGACAGCGGGCCTTTATCCAACCGGCGGTTGTAAATGTCCTGATACAACTGATCGTCGCCCAGCTCGCCCGATCCCGACTCGTCGATCACACCGATATTGCGAGCCCAAGTGTAGCTAGTCAAAAAGCTCAGGCCGTGCGACATACGCTTCTCCAAGCGAATCAGGCCAGCGTGATAGTTGTGGGCACCGAAAGTGGGGAAAAGGATCTGGACGTTGTTGAACTGCGGGAAGGGCCGGCGCACTTGCGCGTTGCCAGGGCCCATCAAGTGAGGGGGAACCTGGTTGATCGTCATCGTGGAGATCGGCATCTTCCGCCCGAGGTTCCCTACATACGAGACCTCCAGCACGGCATTAGCTGGCAGCTCGCGCTGGATGCCGAAGTTGAAGTGCTGCGCATAGCCTGTCTTGCGATTCAACTCGTAGAACGTCACGTTGGTGGTTGGGCTGGCTCCTACCGGCACCGCTCCGAATGCATCGTTGAGTTCTGGCTTCGTCAGCTGGACGCCAGGTACTCCCTCTCCCCAGTAAAAGGCCGGGGTCACTCCATTGTCGGGCGACGAACGAGCGGCAGAAAGCTCGAAGCCCAAGGATGCTACATTCGGCGCACCGTGAGCAAATGGATGCTCGTAGAACACGCCGTAACCGCCCCGCACGACCCATCGCTGACTCCCAAAAGGTTTCCAGGCGAAGCCGAATCGAGGACCAAGGTTGTTCCAATCGGTGTCATAGGGGCTGCGGCGCCAGCCGCCAACACCTACGAACTTGACCACTCCCGGCGTCCCAGAAACCGGATTGATAGCGTGCAAATCGAAGCTATTCATCCGGTTGTTCTTATCCATGATGGGAGTGTCGGTCTCCCAGCGCAGGCCAAGGTTCAGAGTGAAGTTGGGTGTGACCTTCCAGTCGTCCTGAATGTACAGCGCGGGATACCAGCTGTAGCGGTCCAGCGGCTCCGTCTCCCGCAAGCTGAAACTGTTGACAAACCCGAGCAAGAAAGATGCGAAGCCGAATCCGGTCCCACTCACTCCAGGCAGACCCGTCCCCGTAGTCGCAAACCCGTACTGGCCCGAGATGCTCGTCCGGAGTACATCTACATTGGTACTCTTGCGAATCTCGCCCCCGAACTTGATCACATGCTTGCCGGCGACGTAAGTCCAGTTGCTGACGAACTGATGTTGCCGGATGGGGAACTGCCTACGCTCGTGTGTGCCCGCCCCCAAGCCAGCCACGCCCGCCACGCTGATCTGGGGGAACGCCCCGCTTGGCACTCCCTGCAAACCGATCTGCTTGACTACATCGCTACCCAAGCCGGCAGACTTCGCATGCCAGATGCGATGCCCAAAGGTGTATCGAAGATCCATCACCAAACGTGGGGTCCAAGTGTGGGTGTCCGCGAAAACGAAATTCGTTTCGTATCGGCCCGCATCGAACGGGCTCTGGGTATCAGCGATTTTGTTCGGTAACACGCTGGTCCAGACGTACGGGTCGCGGTTGTACACGACGCGGAAATAGAAGCGGTTCTTATCGCTGAAGACATGATCGACACGTGCAGAGACGTTGTCCCGGGTGAACTTGCGGGCGCGGTTCCCGGAAAAGTTGTTCGCCCCAGCGACGTTGGTGGGCGGACGATTGGGGAGGGGCCAGTACGGCAATAAGTTCTTGGATACCCGGTCGATCCGGTTCGACGGGATAACGTTCCCAGGGAATAGATCCCTGACGACTTTCCCGCCCTGGGTCCGTGTAGTGGCAGGGTCGTAGATCGGTATGAGTTTGCCCTTGGTGTCAAACGTCTGCGAGAAGTCTCCAGCGCGCTGCAGCTGGGTTGGAACCGTGAGGATTTCCGTGAATCCATCGGTCCGCCGAGTGCCTTCATAGCCGACGAAGTAGTGTGTCTTGTCTCGCACTATAGGCCCCCCGAGCGTACCCCCGAACAGGTTGTACCGGAGCGGAGCTTTGATCTTCCGGGTGCCCTGAGTCGGAGCGAAGAATCCAGCCGCGTCTAGCGCATCGTTCCGGAAATACTCAAAAGCACTGCCATGCAACTGGTTGGTGCCGGACTTAGTGCTCGAAACCACTAACCCACCAGCTGCCCCACCGTATTCTGCCGAATAGTTGTTATGGACCACCCGGAACTCGCGGATCACTTCGACCGGCGGATCGATGTCCACCTGGCCTACCCCTAAGCGCATGTTCTGGATGTTACCTCCGTCGAGCCAGAACATTTGGTTTTCTACGCGGCCACCTGCCAGGCTGAACAACGGCTTGGCCAACCCGCTGTAACTGATCCATACGGTGGCACTGGCCAGCCGTGCGAGTTCGAGTGCCCGCCGATTCCCCAAGGGCATTTCAGCCACTACCCGGCTGTCCACAAACTGGCTCACGGTGGCAGTGGTGCTCTCGAGTAACGGAGCTTCGGCGGTGACTTCCACAGTTTCCGTCAAACTACCTAGCTCCAACCGCACGTCTAGGCTTAGTTCTTGTGCCGTTTCAAGAACAATGCCGCGGCGCTCGTACGTCTTGAATCCTTCGGCTTTCACACTGAGCGAGTACGTTCCGGGTGGCAAGTACGGTAGCACGTAAACGCCAGCTTCGTTGCTGACGGCGCGCACTGCTACGCCCGTTTCCTCGTTGGTGGCCACCACTTCGGCTCCCGGCACCACTGCTCCGCCAGGGTCCAGGACCAACCCCATAATCCGCCCCTGACCTCCCTGCGCCAGCAGCAAGAGCGCCGGTACAAGCAACAGCAGCAGGCACACGCTAACACATCGTGCGGCAAGGTATCCCGCACGCCCGAGATCCGTATTGGAGACCATGGGCTTTTACCTCCTTTCCGAGCCCTGCTTGTTTAGACTGGCTTGCCAGCCCGGCCCTATTATATCCCTGCGCTTTCGAAGGGGAATTGCTTCCCGAAATACACTCCAACTACCCGGTGTGCCTCCTCGCGTAACCTCCAGGTCTCACTTCATCTCGGCGAGTGGCATCCGCTGCTGTGGTGCCCTGGCGCGGATGAGGGTGGCCGC
>JAUQPO010000142.1 GCA_030550335.1 Acidobacteriota bacterium | reverse complement strand
GCTTGACAAGTACTTATTTACAGGACACGCATGAGCCTCGGATCGCAGACCTTGAGGCTGGTGGAGCCCAACCAGCGGTCGTTGCTCCTAGCAGCAAGGCTTGAGAGCGGTGCAGTGCAGGACGGTCACGTAGCTGAAGCCCATCATCCCGCACCGGGGCCGCAGGAACGGGCAGCCACACAACTCGGCCGTCAGGCCATCGAATCTCGGCAAAAGTCATTCCCTGGCAACCCTCGCTCGTGGCTGCTCATTCTGTTCGTTCTGTCGGTTTTAGGCACGGCCACGGCCTGGGTGCCAGCCCGCTGGAACGAAGCCCTGATTAGCGCGTGCGTTTGCTTCCTCGGAGTGCTTGCCTACTGGAAGTGGTCCCAGCACCGGCTCCTTTTTTTGGACCCGCCGTCGTTAATCCTGCTTGGTCTTGCCAGCTGGTGCTGGGTACGCTACCTCAGCCGTTGGACACTCGATCGCTATGCTACGCTCGAAGAGGCTCTAGCCTGGACGACCCACGCCCTGGTCTTCGTGATCGGTAGCGCTACGCTCCGGGATCGCAGGGCACGGCACTGGTTATGCACGGGCTTGATTTGGTTCTCCGTGTTCGTGGCAGTCAGCGGGTTAGCGCAATACTATAGCGCCGGGGGTCACATCTGGTGGGTCTTCCCTAGTGGGTATCCCGACAACCTTGGGTTCTTCGTAAACCGGAATCACTTTGCAGCGTTCATCGAGCTCGCCTTGCCACTCGCTGCGGCCCGAGCTCTCAGAGGCCGGATGTGGCCTGAAGCCACAGCCACGGCCCTGCTAGCCGGCTCGGCAGTGGCCTCGGGCTCGCGCGCAGGCGCATTCTTGACGCTAGCAGAACTACTAGCCGTTGGATGGTTAGCTTGGCGCGGCTCAACAACAAAAGGCCCTGCGGGTTCGCGACTAGTTGTCCTTGTGGGACTTTCCGTCCTGGCTGCAAGCGCGGCTGGCACAGGCTTGTTATGGCAACGCTTGAGAAGTTGGGAACTCACAAGCTGGCGCGTGAGAATTTGGGCTTCCGCTGTGGACATGATTCGAACCCGACCTTGGGACGGGTTTGGACCAGGCACATGGGCTTTCGCCTACCCCGCCCACGCCCAGTTCGACCCTGGAGCGTTGGTCCACCACGCCCACGACGATTGGCTAGAGTGGGCGGTCGAGTGCGGCGTCTGGTTCCCACTAGCCTTCGCAGCGTTTGTCCTGATGATAGTGCTCCGACGTGCCATCTCACCCTGGCACATAGGGGTCATCTCTGTGGCCTTGCATGCGGTGGTGGATTACCCGCTGCAAAACTACGGCATCAGCCTATGGTTCATGCTTCTCGCAGCCGCCTCCTGGCGCGCTACAGAACGCCAGAGGCAGGGCCGCGTTGTTCCCGTCAGCCCTTGATCACACCAATGGGCCGCAGGCGGGCCACCTTCTTGGCAAGTCCCGCCTGATCGACGACCTCGATCACCTCATCGACGTTTTTGTAAGCTTCAGGGACTTCTTCGATGATCCCATCCCGGGTCTCGCTGCGGACGATGATGCCCCGGCTAGCCAGCTCGCGCTCTACCTGTTTCGCGTCACGTCCTTTTTTGGCAGCCGCACGGCTGAGTAGCCGACCTGCACCGTGGCAGACACTGCCAAAAGTCTTCTGCATGGCCAGTTCCGTGCCAACCAGCACCCAGGAAGCTGTGCCCATGCTGCCCGGAATGAGCACGGGCTGGCCGATGTCGCGATAGGGAGCGGGCACATCAGGATGGCCGGGTGGGAAAGCGCGCGTGGCTCCCTTCCGATGCACGAGTACGCGACGCTTCTTCCCGTCGATCACATGAACCTCCTCCTTGGCAATGTTATGGGCCACGTCGTAGACAGTAGTCAGCTCGACGCCATTGCCGAAAACTTTCCGGAAGGAGCCGCGCAAGAAATGCAAGATGGTCTGTCGATTCGCCCAAGCGAAGTTGGCCGATGCGCGCATGGCCGCCAGGTAGGCCTGCCCTTCCTTCGACTGAATGGGCACACAAGCCAGCTGCCGGTCGGGGACCGAGATGTTGTACCGTTTCATGGCCGGCCCCATCTCCGCGAGGAAGTCCGTACAAACCTGATGGCCGAGGCCGCGCGAGCCACAATGGATCAATACGACGATTTGCCCCTCCTCCAGCCCCATAGCTCTGGCCGCTTCCGGGTGGAAGACCTTCTGAACGACTTGGATCTCCAGGAAGTGGTTGCCGCTACCTAGCGTTCCCAGCTGCGGTCGGCCGCGTTCTTTCGCGCGGGAAGACACTTGATCGGCATCGGCTCCAGGGATCCGTCCGCTTTCCTCGGAGCATTCAAGGTCGCGCTCTTCGCCCATTCCTCGTTCGACGACCCAACGAGCTCCTTTGTGCAGCACTTCACGGAGCTCACGATCGGTCAACTCGATGTGCCCGGTACCACCGGTGCCACAAGGCACGTCGCGAAAGACCTGGTCGATCAATTGCTTCAAGCGGGGCCGCACATCCTCTTCCCGGAGGTTCGTCCGCACTAGCCGTACCCCGCAGTTGATGTCGAAGCCGACCCCGCCTGGTGAAACCACCCCAGTTTCCCAATCCGTAGCCGCGACACCGCCGATAGGGAACCCGTAACCTTGGTGGATGTCCGGCATAGCCAGGCTAGGGCCCACGATCCCAGGAAGCATAGCGACGTTCACCGCCTGCTGCAGCGACAAGTCTTTCCGGATCTGCTCGATTAGGCGTTCATTGGCGTAAATGATCACGTCGGTCAGCATCCCGGGACGGGCACCTTTCGGGATGCGAAACGTGAACTCATCGAGTTTTTCAAGGTGCAGCTCCCCGGCCATGGTCATGCTCTCGGGTCTCGGCAGTTGGTTAGATGTCCAGGAACACTTGGGCGACCCACTGACCCTCTTGCTCGCGCACGCTTAGCTGATGGTACGTGACACCCTTGACGACCAGCCGCGGTGGATGCCGCTGGTCATCCCGAGGTTCGCCCCACGCCTTGCCGCTCACTCGCTCAGGGTCGATGTGATCGATCTCGAAGCGGGCGAGCACCACCCGAGCCCCATCCAAATAATACAGCACTTCGTTCAACCAGGCGACGAGCAAGGATTCGTAATCGGTGCCGCCAGCGGCGATCGGGTAGACCAGTTCGGGCCGCGCGTCGCTCCAATCTAAGGCAATCGACTGCAGCGCCAACGCAGCGTTGACGAACAACTCAGCTGGGGTGCGCCCCCAAGCCCGAAAGCCGATGTCTGCAGTGTGATCGAGGAGTTCGAACCGCGGAACCGCAGGCTCCTGGTGGCTGTCCATAGGCAATCGGTGACGGGCAACGTGAGTTGCCCAAGCTGCTTAATACTGTATCAACTTCGCCCGCTCGCGTCGAGATCTCAAGTCCCGCGTTGAAGTCGCTCGTGCGGGTTGACTTGCAGCCACAACAACGAGGCGAGCACGGCTAGACCAGCGGCCACCAGGAACGAAAAGTTCCAGCCGAGCTGCTCGGCGATCCAGGGTGTCAAGACAGATGTCACTGCGCCACCGACTTGCCCGCCCATGTTCATCAGCCCCGAAGCTGACCCTGCTGATGCACCAGCAATATCGGCGGTCACCGCCCAGAAGATGCTCTGGGAAAGATAGAGCGCACCGACGCCGCCCGCCAGCACCACGCTAGCCAGCTGCGGGCTCTCGACTTGGGTGGCCGCCGCGATGAAGATCCCCGACAACGCCATCCCAAAGACGCCCACACCGCATCGTCCAATTCGCTTGCCGAATCTTCGCGTCAGGCTGTCGCTAATCCACCCTCCTAAAGGTGAGCAGGTGGCCATGGCGATGAACGGCAGCATCGAGTAGAAGGCGCTGGACTTCAAGTCCAGCCCGCGCACCTTGCTCAAGTAAATAAAGAACCAAGTAAAGAAAATCCATGCCACATACCCGTAGGCGAAATAGCTCAGCGTGATGCTGAGGATGTGGCGATTGCCTAGGATACGACTCCAGGGGACGGTGATTCTGCGCTCCAGCTCTGCAACCGTAGCCGTCAGACCGGCCTCGATGTGCCGGCGTTCCTCATCCGTAATCCACGGGTGTTGCTCCGGCGTATCACGAGCAATCAAGTGCCAGACGACGCCGGCAACGACCCCAATCAAGGCGCAGACGTAAAAGGCCCACTGCCATCCGTAGTTCACCATAATGTGCGTGATCAACGGCGGCGTCACGCCCGCCCCCGCTCCTACACCAGCGAAAACCAAACCGTTGGCGATGCCGCGTTCCTGAGTGGGGATCCAGTTGGCCACTAACCGGTTCGACGCCGGGTAAACCACCGCTTCTCCCGCACCCAACAAGAACCGCACGGTCACCAATAGCAGTAGCGCGAATGCCCAAGAGGCGGGCACCAAAGCCGTCAAGGCTGTAAACAGGCTCCACCAGAAGACGCCCAGCGTGATGACCCGGCGAGGCCCGAAACGGTCAGCTAGCCGCCCTCCTGGCGCCTGAAAAAGTGCATAGGCCAGTACGAAGGAGCTGAAGACCCAACCCAGTTGAATGTTGTTCAGCTGGTACGTCTTCTGGATCTCCTGGCCCGCGATCGAAATATTGACACGGTCCAAGTAGGAGATCGAACTCATGACGAAGACCCAAAAGATCAGCAGCCAACGGAGCCGCCCGCGCAGCAATTGGTTCATCGCCGCAACCTCCGTATTCGCCTTGAACCCCGCGCTGATTCCCGCTCTTGCTCGGGGAACGAAATCCCTCGGGCCGCAAGCCGATGTAGGGTCAATCCCGCCAGCGGGCCACAAGCGCCAAGTATGTCACGAAGGGGTGAACGAAGGCAATGCCAACATGGGAACCCTACAGTAGCTGGTTCCACCCCCGCAGAACCCACGGAGGTTCGGACGAGCCGAGCCCCTGGTGCCCGCGAAAAGGTGGTCAAATAAGGTCAGTGAACTCATGATGCGTTTGCCGCTTGTTGTGCTAGTGATCTCGACGATCCTTGGCGTTGTGGGTTGCCGTCAGTTGCGGCGCACTGGCCCCGAAGAGGCTGCAAGCGTGATCAGCCAGGAAGGTCTTCTTGCACATATCCGGGCGCTCGCTTCAGACGAGTTTGAAGGTCGCCTGCCTGGCACCCGTGGCGAGGAGCTAACTGTCAACTACCTCATCGATCAGTTTCGGCGACTCGGCCTTGAGCCAGGCATGCCGGATGGGAGCTGGGTACAAGAAGTCCCACTCGTGGGCTACCAATCCAACACGCAGTTCGAATTGCTCGCCCGGGGCCGCCGCCTGAGCTGGAGCCCTGTAGAAGACTACGTGGCGGCCTCGCGCCGGTTCGTTCCCGATATCAGTGTGGAAAACAGCGAAATTGTGTTCGTCGGCTATGGTGTCGTGGCCCCCGAATACCAGTGGAATGACTACAAAGATGTGGATGTTCGTGGCAAGACTCTCCTGATGCTCATCAACGACCCTCCTGTACCCGACCCTAAGGACCCGTCTAAGCTGGACCCGGCCCTCTTCAGAGGCCCAGCGATGACGTACTATGGCCGCTGGACCTACAAGTACGAAATCGCTAGTGCCAAGGGTGCTGCTGCCGCTCTGATCGTGCATGAAACCGGGCCCGCGGGCTATCCCTGGCAGGTGGTGCAACGAAGCTGGGGCGGCGAGAACTTCGACGTTGACCGCCCTGATGGCAACCGCGACCGCGTTCCTGTGGAGGGCTGGATCAGCGAAGCTCGAGCCCGGGAATTGTTCGGTCAGTGTGGGCTGAACTTCGAAGAGTTGAAACGAGCAGCAGTCCGCCGTGATTTTCGCCCAGTGCCGTTGCCTGCTCGAGCCAGCTTTCGAGTCAAGAACACATTGCGCCGCGTGCGCTCACGCAACGTTTTGGCGAAGTTAACCGGAAGAGATCCAAAGCTGCGCCACGAGTATGTGATCGTTACTGCACATTGGGACCACCTGGGCAAAGATGACAAGCTCCAAGGTGACCAGGTCTTCAACGGCGCTGTGGACAACGCGTCCGGAGTGGCCATGCTGCTCGAAATCGCCAAAGCTTGCAAGCAGCTAGCGCCGGCGCCGAAACGAACGATCTTATTCATTGGCCTAACGGCGGAAGAGCAAGGGCTCTTGGGGGCAAAGCACTATGCAGAACATCCGCCTTATCCGCTGCAAAAGACTGTAGCGGTGATCAACATCGATTCAGCCAACCCCTGGGGGCGGACGCGCGACATTGCCGTGGTGGGTTGGGGCAACTCGACCCTGGACGAACTCGTGCAACAAGTAGCCACGCAGCAGGGGCGGGTGGTCAAACCCGATCCGGAACCGGAGAAAGGCTTTTTCTACCGCGCCGACCATTTCGAATTCGCCAAACAGGGTGTACCAGCGCTATACACCCACACCGGTACCGACTACATCGGGAAACCGCCCGATTTCGGCAAGCGCAAACGTGAGGAATTCACCGCCAAACACTACCACCAACCAAGCGACGAGATTCAACCTGACTGGGACTTGAGTGGCGCGGTCGAGGACGCACGCCTGCTGTTTCAGGTTGTCTACGAACTGGCGAATCGTCCGCAGTGGCCCGAGTGGAAGCCGGGCGCTGAATTCAAGGCCAAGCGAGAGGCTATGCTTCGAGGATCCGAATGACGCATGGACCGGCGCCGCTTCCTGCTGGGTGCTTGGTTGACAGGGGCCGGAAGACTCCGCAGTTGGGCTGAAGTGGACCGACCCAATGTTCTCATCGTGCTGGCGGATGGATGGCGCGCTCAGTCGCTGCCGGCAGAAGGGAAGGCGAGCCTAAGGGTTCCTCATTTTCAGCGATTGAGCGCAGAAAGCGTAGTATTCACCCGTGCGTATACGCCTTACCCCAGTTGTGGCCCTGCACGCGCAGCGCTGCTGACCGGCTTCTATCCGCACCGCTATGGTTTGCTCCGGGACGGCATCCGGCTGAGCAATACTGTCACGACTATCGCTCGTTACGCAAGCCGCGCAGGTTACGTTACGGGCTTTATCGGCCGGTGGGCACTGGATGGGCCCGATGAGCCCGGTTTCGTCCCCCCGGAGCGGCGCCACGGGTTTGCAGAATGGGCAGCTTACAACCAGGGCACGCGCTGGTATGGCTCGGTCTATTTCCGAGATATGCCAGAGCCACTCCGAGCCGAAGGGTTTGAACCGGACCATCAAACCGCGCTCGCGATTGAATTCTGCACCCGCCACAGAGACCGCCTGTTTATGCTCGTGCTGGCATATGGCCCGCCTCACCCACCGCGAGTGGCACCGCCCGAGTGGTTGGAGCTCTACGCTAAGGTGCCGCTAGAGGTCGCAGCTAACGTTCCTGCAAGCCAGCTGGAGCAAGCCCGGCAGGCACTGCGAGCTTACTATGCGGCCTGCAGCGCCGTAGACGCCTGCCTCGGCAAGCTCCTGGAGGCGCTCGAACAGCTTGAACTTTCACAACGCACCGTGGTGGTTTTCACGGCAGACCACGGGGATTTACTCGGAGCGCACGGGCAGGATGGTGCCAGCTCATTCTATGAAGAGTCGATTCGGGTGCCGTTGCTCGTTCGGCACCCCAAACAGCGACGAAGCCCCCGCCAAGTTCACTCGCTGGTTTCGCTGGTGAGTCTTGCCCCCACGGTGCTCTCGTGGTTGGGAATTCCCGAAGCCACTGGTGATGCCGGTCCCCTGCCGCTCCATCAGTCCACACCACCAACCGAGGCGGAGGAGTCGGTCTATTGCTACGGTCGACTGGGAGCCCCAGACGAGTGGCGCGCTATCGTGCGCGGCTGGGACAAGCTGGTGGTCGATCGGGAACTGAATCCCACGCACCTGTTCAATTTGGCACTGGACCCTTACGAGCTCGACAACCTCGTCCAGGAACGCAGCGAGCGCCGGAAACGGGACGAGTTGCTGGCGCGCTTAAAAGTGTGGATGCAACGCTTGGGTGATAGAATTCTGCCTTCGGGGTTGAAAGTCCGTGACTGAGTTCGTCATCCGGCCAATTGGTCGCGTCCTTAGCCCTTACAAAACCCGCAAAGACGTGCCTCCGCTCGGTGGTCCTGCGGTTATCGAAGTGTTCGAAGAGTTCGCTCCCGGCTTGTTGAAGCTGGAAAAACATTCGCATGTGTGGGTATTGGCCTGGTTGGACCAGGCTGAGCGCGATCGCTTGCAGGTGATTCCACGCGGGCTTCCCGAAGTCGTTCCGGACAACCTCCATGGCGTGTTCGCGGTTCGCTCACCCGTTCGACCAAATCCCATCAGCCTGACGCTAGCCCAGATCGCTCGCATCGACGGCCGGCGGATCGAACTGGACCGGCTAGACCTCGCTGATGGTACGCCGGTGGTGGATCTGAAGCCATACTTCGTGTCCCGAGATGCGGCCTACGCAGCTAGGAACGAACCCATTGGACAGCCAGCAAACCGTGAAGTATTGCGGGAGTCGTTGGAGGATC
>JAUQPO010000141.1 GCA_030550335.1 Acidobacteriota bacterium | reverse complement strand
CGACAACGTGAATCTGGAGGTGGAGCTGATCTCGCCGGTGGCGATGGACCGGGGTTTGCGGTTTGCCATCCGCGAGGGCGGCCGCACCGTCGGCGCCGGCACCGTCACCGAGATCTTGGAGTGAGCCGATGCCGCGGGAGATCATTACGCTGCAGTGCACCGAGTGCAAGCGGCGGAACTACACCACCACGAAGAACAAGAAGCGGACTCCCGACCGTTTGGAGCTGCGAAAATATTGTCCCCATTGCCGTCGTCACCAGTTGCACCGCGAGGTGCGATAGAGGTAGTCTAAACTAGCGAAGGCAGGCACCGGCGCCCGTGCAAGCCGAGCGCCGGCAACGGGTGCAGGGGCGTAGGTTCAACGGTAGACCAGCGGTCTCCAAAACCGCGAGTGGGGGTTCGAATCCCTCCGCCCCTGCCACGCAGGCTAGAGTGTCCCGCCCGGGAATTTGGGAAGCCTAAAAACAGGGGAGAGGTGGCTGCATGGCAGCAGGCGCACAAGGTTCGCAAGCGAGTCTGCTGAGTTGGCCGGCGCGGTTGAAGGAGTATTTTGAGGATTTGCGGACCGAAATGCGCCGGGTCAGCTGGCCCACATGGAAGCAAGTGCGGGCTACGACTCTAGTGGTGATCGCCACGGTGTTTGCGTTTGCGGGTTACTTTGCTGTGGTGGACTACCTGGTGGGGCGGGCTATCGGGCGGATTTTCCAAGCGTTCACTCGGTAGGGCAGGTGGAGATGACGGTCGATAACCAGACCGGAGGCCGCGACGAATACAGGGACGAAAGGGAAGTTCGGCCCGAGGGGGGAGGGGCGCCATCCGAGGCGGCGGAACAGCCACTTCCAGTGGGCGATGCCCCGGTGGACGTTCCTAGCGGTGGGGCCGATCTAGCCGGTGGTTCTGGGGATGCGACCCAGAGCCAGGGCTCCCAGATGCAGTGGTATATCATCCACACTTACTCCGGTTTCGAGCAAAAAGTGGCGGAGTCGCTCCGGAACCGGGCGCAGGCTTTTGGGTTGGCTGACAAAATCGGGGAAATCATTATTCCCACGGAGGAAGTGGTCGAGATCCGCGGTGGGAAGAAGGTCACCAGCAAGCGCCTGCTCTACCCAGGCTACGTGCTGGTCCAGATGGAAATGGACGATGAGGTCTGGCACCTGGTCCGATCGACCCCGCGGGTCACCGGCTTTGTGGGTGGAGGTGCCAACCGGCCGGTACCGCTGACTGCAGACGAAGTGAACAAAGTGCTCTACCGCCAGGTTCGTTCGGCCGAACGGCCCCGCCCGAAGATGGAGTTCGAAAAAGGCGAGATGGTCCGCATCATCGACGGGCCTTTCGCCAGCTTTCAGGGCAAGGTGGACGAGGTACACCCCGAGCGAGACACGTTGCGTGTGCTGGTGACCATCTTTGGTCGTTCCACACCGGTCGAGCTGGGCTTCTTGCAAGTCGAAAAAATCAAATAGCCTCTGTAGCGCCAGCGTTTGGTGAGGGATTTCCATGGCTAAAAAAGTCGTTGCAAAAGTCAAGCTGCAGATCCCTGCAGGCAAGGCTACTCCCGCGCCGCCGGTGGGGACTGCACTAGGCCCCCACGGCGTGAACATCATGGAGTTCTGCAAGGCCTTCAACGCGAAGACGTCCGGCAAGGACCAGGAAGGCCTGATCATCCCTGTCGTGGTAACGATTTACCAGGACCGCTCGTTCACCTTCGTCACGAAGACCCCACCGGTTTCGGTCTTGATCAAGCGGGCGGTGAACATTGCGAAGGGGTCGTCTGAGCCGAACAAGGTCAAAGTCGGGCGGATCACCGAAAAGCAGGTTGAGGAGATTGCGCGGATCAAGATGCCCGACTTGAACTGCTTCGACTTAGAAGCAGCGATTCGCTGTGTGAAAGGGACTGCAGCCAGCATGGGCGTGGAGGTGATTCCCGGCTGAACCTGCGGGAACATCCGGGCGTTTGGTACACTGGGTATTTCCCCCCGCGAAATTCTTGCATGGGAGGCAACGGCGTGTTCTTCGCGCCGTGCCGCTAGGACCAGAGGGAGATTATGGCGCACAAACACGGCAAGAAGTACCGGGCAGCTGCTGCCCAAGTCGAACCGCGCCTTTATAGCCTGCCTGAGGCGATCCAGTTGCTACAAAGGATTCGATATGCGAATTTCGACGAGACTGTAGAAGTGCACATGAAGCTCGGGGTCAACCCCAAGTACGCAGACCAGATGGTTCGGGGTACGGTCGTCTTGCCTCATGGCTTGGGCAAAACGGTGCGGGTGCTAGTGATCACTTCGGGCGAAAAGATCAAGGAGGCCGAAGCTGCGGGCGCGGATTTTGTCGGCGGCGAGGAAATGGTCGACAAAATCCAGAAAGAGGGTTGGTTGGATTTCGACGCGGTCATTGCATCTCCAGACATGATGCGTTACGTCGGCCGCGTCGGTAAGATTTTGGGGCCTCGGGGCTTGATGCCCAATCCGAAAACTGGCACGGTGACTATGGACATCGCCCGGGCCGTCAGAGAGCTCAAGGCGGGCAAAGTGGAGTTCCGTGTGGATCGTACGGGAGCGATTCACGGGGCGGTGGGCAAGATCAGCTTCCCTGCAGAGAAGTTGATTGAAAACGCTCAGGCGTTCATTCAAGCGGTGGTGCGCGCCAAACCGCCGGCTGCCAAGGGGCGCTACGTGCGGAGCATCACCGTGTGCTCTACCATGAGCCCTGGCATTCCTTTGGATCCGATCCCGTTGACCATGAACGTGTGAGCGGGTCGTATTGCCGCAAGGAAGCTCGACAGGTGCGTGGGCTATGAAGACGCGAGAGGCCAAGAGGCAAGAAGTAGCCACATTGAGGGCGCTGCTAGAGCGAAGCGCCGCGGTATTTTTGACAAGCTTCGACAAGCTGACGGTCGAAGACGATTTTCAGCTCCGCAAGACGGTGCGGGAAGCGGGTGGGCGGTACCGGGTGATCAAGAACACGCTGGCTCGGTTGGCGGCAGAGAACACTCCCGCGGCGCCGTTGTTGAAAAATCTGACCGGTGTCAACTCGCTGGTCTTTGCCGACGGTGACCCGGTGATTGTCGCCAAGGCCTTGAAAAATTACGCCAAGGACCACCCTACCTTCATTTTTAAAGGCGGCATTGTAGAAGGGCGGGTGATTGACGCCGCTGGCGTGGAACAGCTGGCGGAGTTGCCCTCGCGCCAAGAGCTGTTTGCCCGCCTGCTGGGTTTGATCCAGGCACCGGCTACGGCACTGGTTCGGGCGTTGTCCGGCGTCGGCCGCAATCTGGCGGTGGTGATCGACCAGGCGGTGAAGGAAGGCCGGTTCCCTGCGTCCTGATCGCGGGTGCCCAAGGAGTTTGAACGCATTCCAATAACTGGAGTTTGAGTGAGCAACCATGGCGGATATCAACGCGATTGCAGATCAGATCCAGAATTTGACGCTGCTTGAGGCGTCTCAACTGGTCAAGATTCTGGAGGAGCGTCTGGGTGTATCGGCGGCTGCTGCGGCGGTTCCCGTGGCGGCTGCAGTGGCCGGCCCGGCCGCGGCTCCTGAGGTCGAAGAAAAGACCGAGTTTGACGTGATCCTGACCGACGTTGGACCCAAGAAGATCGAGGTCATCAAGGTCGTGCGACAGGTGACGAATCTGGGCCTGAAGGAGGCCAAGGACCTCGTGGAGAGCGTGCCGAAGCCGGTCAAGGAAGGGGTAAGCAAGCAGGAGGCCGAGGAAATCAAGAAGAAGTTCGAGGAAGTGGGGGCCAAGGTGGAGATCAAGTAAGCCCCGGCATAGGGAATATGTTGTGCCCCTGAGGCGAGGGGTGCCGAGTTGTGCCCGTTTGACCTCAGGGGCGGGAGTTTGCTAGACTGTTCAGCGAGTCCGGCTAGCAGGCCGGAACGGAATACACGCTTGTGAACCTCGCGATCTGTTCACCCGGATCGAGGGCGTCAACTACAGTACAGCGGTTCTGTGTTTCTCTCCACTGTGCAAAGAAATCCCGAAGTCATCACTGGCAAGAGAGGGGTATTACGAGATCCTGGCCTGGGCCAGCCATGGACGAATGGCTGTCCCACGGACTGAGGCTGGCGGGAATTGCCGGAAACTCTTGGGGGGCAAGATCCCGCTGCCTGAGGTGAGCATGGTGGGTCTCGAAGTCAATACCGTAAAGCCCGGGCGCCAGCATGGGCAGGAGTAGCAACTAACTATGCAGAACACGGATCGGCCGGTTCCGCGCGAACGTATCGATTTTTCGAAAATCAAGACCGACGTCCCCATTCCGAACCTTATCGAGGTTCAGAAGAATTCTTACGACCGCTTCTTGCAAATGGACCGTTTGCCGTCGGAGCGTGAGGACGTCGGCCTGCAGAGTGTTTTCACCTCTGTATTCCCAATTGCCGATTTCCGTGGGTTGAGCGAGCTGGAGTTCGTCGAGTACTCCATTGGCAATTGGGAGTGCAAGTGCGGCAACCTTAAAGGACTGCACCATCTACGCTCCACCTGCACCAAGTGTGGAGCGGTCATCCGCACCAACCCTTACCACGCGGGCGACATTTTGTGCGAGCGTTGCGGGACTTTCAACAAGAATGTGGTCACGTTCTGCAACCGGTGCGGTGACCCGGTCAGCTTGCAGCTCAAGTACGACGTGGCCGAGTGCGAAGAGCGCGGCATGACCTACGCCGCGCCACTCAAGGTCACCATCCGCTTGACCATCTACGACAAGGATCCGGAGACTGGAGCCCGGACGATCCGCGATATCAAGGAGCAGGAGGTCTTCTTCGGGGAAATCCCGTTGATGACCGAAAACGGTACCTTCATCATCAACGGTACCGAGCGGGTTATCGTTTCCCAGCTTCACCGCAGCCCAGGCGTTTTCTTCGAGAAAATCCCAGCTCAAGGCTACTTCTTGGGTAAGATCATCCCTTATCGCGGTAGCTGGGTCGAGTTCGAATACGATAACAAGAACCTGCTGACGGTCCGGATCGACCGGAAGCGCAAGTTCTATGGCACGACCTTCTTGCGCGCCCTTGGTCTGAGGACCGACGCGGAAATCATCCGCGAGTTCTACACCGTCACCGAAGTCCAGGTGCGCGATACCCAGTTCTTCTGGCAGGTCTCGCCCCTGTTGTCCGGCCGGCGCTTGTCGTACGACGTACGGGACAGCAAGGGGAAGACCCTCATCGCTAAAGGGCGCAAAATCACGCCCTCGGTGATCGAGGAGCTAAAGAAAGCGGGCATCGAATTCATACAGGTGGCGCCGAACGATTTGGAGGGTGCTTACGCGGCTGACGATATTGTGGATCTGTCCACCGGCGAGGTCCTCGCTGAGGTCAACCAACCATTGAACGAGACCACGTTCTCGCGGATCATCGAGGCGGGAGTCCAGCGGTTCGAGGTCTTCTTCCCCGAACAGGATGAAGTGGGTAACGTGATCTCGGTTACCCTGGCGAAGGACCCCATCAAGACCCAAAATGAAGCCCTGCTGGAGATCTATCGGAAGTTGCGGCCTGGCGACCCACCTACGCTAGACACTGCCACGCAGTTGTTCCAGGGTATGTTCTTCGACCCGAGGAAGTACGACTTGTCGCGGGTCGGGCGCATGAAGTTCAACATCAAGATCTATGACCGGGCCGATTACACCGATCCCGACAAGCGTACGCTGGACCGGCAAGATTTCGTCGATGTGATCCGTTACCTGTTAAAACTGCGTCGCGGCATCGGTTCGGTGGACGATATCGATCACCTGGGCAACCGGCGGGTCCGGGCGGTAGGCGAGCTACTGGAGAATCAGTTCCGCATCGGCCTGGTGCGGATGGAGCGGGCCATCAAGGAAAAGATGTCCGTCTATCAGGAGATGTCGTCGGCCATGCCGCACGACTTGATCAACGCCAAGCCCGTCATGGCCGCCATCCGCGAGTTCTTCGGCTCCAGTCAGCTGTCCCAGTTCATGGATCAGACGAACCCGCTTTCTGAGATTACCCACAAGCGGCGGTTGTCGGCGCTGGGTCCAGGTGGGTTGTCGCGGGAACGCGCGGGATTCGAGGTGCGTGACGTGCACCCAACGCACTACGGCCGGATCTGCCCCATCGAAACTCCAGAAGGTCCCAACATCGGCCTGATCTCCTCGCTGGCCTGCTTTGCACGCATCAACGAATACGGCTTCATTGAGAGCCCATACCGGCGTGTGGTCAACGGCGAGGTGATTGACGAGGTGCGCATCACCCACCCGGGGGATACCGACCTCAAAGTGGGCCAGATCCTACGGCGCGAGGAGGTGGAAAAGATCAAAGCGTCGCTGCCGCCCGGCAAGCAGCCGCCGGAATACGAAGCCCACTGTGTTTACCTGACCGCCTGGGAGGAAGACAAGTATGTGATCGCCCAGGCCAATGTGCCGATGGTGGGCAACAAGATCGCGGCGGAGCTGGTCAACGCCCGGCAGGCCGGTAACTTCATGCTCCGGCGTCGCGAGGAGATCCAGTTCATCGACGTCAGCCCCAAGCAGGTGGTCTCGGTCGCGGCGAGTCTAATCCCGTTCCTGGAGAATGACGACGCGAACCGGGCCTTGATGGGTTCCAACATGCAACGTCAAGCGGTGCCCCTGATCCGCTCGGAAGCGCCGCTGGTGGGTACCGGAATGGAGAAGGTGGCAGCGCGCGACTCGGGTGCGGTGGTCATTTGCAAGCGCTCGGGTATTGTGGAGTCGGTTGACTCCGAGCGGATCATCGTGCGCGTGGAAGGAGGGCCCCAGGAAGGCGCCTTTTCGCGCGAGGTCGGCGCCGACATCTATCCGTTGATCAAGTTCAAGCGTTCCAACCAGAACACCTGCATTAACCAGAAGCCCATCGTTAAGAAAGGCCAGCGCGTGCGCAAAGGCGACATTCTGGCAGATGGGCCGTGCACCGATCACGGCGAGCTGGCCTTAGGGCGTAACGTGCTGGTCGCTTTCATGCCCTGGCGCGGTTATAACTTCGAGGACGCGATCATCGTCAGCGAGAGCTTGGTGCGCGAAGATGCCTACACGTCGATCCACATCGAGGAGCTGGAGATCGACGCTCGCGATACCAAGCTTGGGCCGGAGGAGATCACCCGGGACATTCCTAATGTCGCCGAGGCATTCTTGCGGAATCTGGACGAAAGTGGCATTGTCCGCATCGGGGCTTACGTCAAACCGGGCGACATTTTGGTGGGCAAGGTAACGCCCAAGGGCGAAACTCAGCTGACCCCCGAGGAAAAGCTGCTCCGGGCCATCTTTGGCGAGAAGGCTGGCGATGTCAAGGACGCGTCCTTGTATTGCCCGCCCGGGATCGAGGGCATCGTCGTCGATGTGAAGGTCTTTACCCGCAAAGGCGTGGAGCTCGACGAACGGTCCAAAGCCATCCTCCAGGCCAAGGAGGAACGGTTACGGCGAAACCTGGAGGATGAGAAGCGGATTCTGCGGGACGAGCGTGCCAAGCGCTTGACAGCGCTGTTGGGTGGCAAGGAGCTCATCGCCGACCTCCACGACGAGAAGACCAACAAACGTATCCTCACCAAGGGGACTATCCTCACACGGGAGATCATCGAAAACCTGCGAGCTCGCGATCTGAAACGCCTCAAGCTCAAGGATCGGGATCCACGCCTGAACGAGCAGATTGACGAAATCGAGGAGATGACGTCCCGCCAAATCGCCGTGCTGGAGAAGATCACACAGGAGAAGATCGAGAAGTTGCGGCGCGGCGACGAACTCCCGCCGGGTGTGATCAAGACGGTGAAAGTGTACATTGCCATGAAACGGAAGCTCTCGGTGGGAGACAAGATGGCTGGCCGGCACGGCAACAAGGGCGTCATCGCCAAGATCGTCCCCATCGAGGACATGCCGTTCTTGCCCGATGGCACGCCGGTCGAGATCATTCTGAACCCGCTCGGGGTGCCTTCGCGGATGAACGTGGGGCAAATTCTGGAGACCCACCTTGGCTGGGCGGCCAAAGCTTTGGGGTTGTACTTTGCCAGCCCTGTCTTCGACGGGGCTCGCGAATCGGACATCAAAGAGTACCTGCGTAAAGCTGGGCTGCCCGAATCGGGCAAGATTACGCTGCGCGACGGCATGACGGGCTTGCCGTTTGAGCAGCCGGTCACGGTGGGCTACATCTACATGATGAAGCTGGCTCACCTGGTGGACGACAAGATCCATGCTCGCTCTATCGGTCCGTACTCGCTGATCACACAGCAGCCGCTGGGTGGTAAGGCCCAGTTCGGCGGCCAGCGGTTTGGCGAGATGGAGGTGTGGGCGCTCGAAGCCTATGGTGCTGCCCACGTTTTGCAGGAGCTTCTCACAGTGAAGTCCGATGATGTCTATGGCCGGGCGAAGGTCTACGAGGCCATCGTCAAAGGTGAAGCGCCGCCGGAGCCCGGTGTGCCTGAGTCGTTCAACGTCTTGATTCGTGAGCTGCAGGCGTTGTGTTTGGATG
>JAUQPO010000140.1 GCA_030550335.1 Acidobacteriota bacterium | reverse complement strand
TGCCTGACCCATCCCACGCGATAGCGGTCACGCCATCGTCGGAGCTCCCACCGACGTAGGTGAGGAATCGGAACGAATCGCCCGTAGGAGCAATTGCAGCCAAAAACCCGTCGGTGCGTGAGCTGAAGCGGCGCGGCGCATCACCCGTGGTGGGGAGGTCCGGCGAGGAGCTCACACCGGCCACCCACGCGATACCTGAGCTATCGACGGCGAGCGCCAGAGCCTCGTCATGCCCGGACCCACAGAGCCGCGTAGCGTAGGCAGGCCTGGTTGAGCTCGGCGGGAATTTGAGCACAAACGCTCCTAGGCCAAGTCCTGGACAAGCCTGCTGCGCAGCTGCTGGAGTGACAGGAAACTGCAAGGAGTCTGAGCTCCCTGCCAGGTAGATGGCTCCCTGGTGGTCCACGGCCAGCGCGTTGACGCGATCCATGGACTCGCCGCCGAGATAAGTGCCGTAGAGAAGGCGGTCGCCGTTAGGGCTGAGCACAGCCAAGAAACCATCGGGGTAGCCCCCGCGACCCCGGAGAAAGCGTTGCCATGCGTCTGCGGTGACCGGGAAGTCCGAAGAGTCGGTATAGCCAGCGACAAGGATAGTGCCATCGGGGCTCAATCCCAGCGCGGTAGCGACGTCGGTGCCGAAGCCTCCCAGGTAGGTAGCGAATACCAATCTCCTGTCCCGGGCAGCGAGCTTGACAACAAATACGTCGACGGGCTGCAGTGCGCTAGGAGGACGAGACTGGAATGCGGTGTCGGTCGTCACTAAATCCAGCGAGCGCGTCGTGCCAGCTGCGTACAGGTTTCCTTCGGCGTCCACAGCGACTGCCTGAATCTGATCGACGCTGGAGCCTCCAGAATATCCAGAAACCTCGATTACCGGGTCGATCCAGACTTCTTCTTGCAGAAAGCGGGGATCTAACTCCAGTGCGATGCGCGTGGGGGCCAGTTTGACGTAGTGCACGGGGACTGGTGGATGACTATCGGGGTTCCTGCGATAGGCCGCCGGGGCGCGTAGCTTCAAGCACTGCTCGCCGACACAAACTTCACATTCACCTCGAGCGTTCAGCCGCAACTCGCGCGCGCCGATCCATTCGAGCTGTAGCGCTCGAGGATCAGCACTCGGCGGCAGCTTCAGCACCAACTCTAGAGTGCCGTCGCGTTGCCGCCATTGCACTGCGATGCGGGAATGAAGGCCGTCTACGTGCAGATAAGCATAACGGCGTGTACGGATCGGGCGAGCTCTTGCAGGACCTCCGCGGATGTAAGCGATTGTGCCGGCGAGGGTGCCTGCTGCTTGGTATCGCAGGAGCCCAGCCCCAGGAAACCGCAGCTCGAGGATTGAAGTCGCCTGTTCTGGCAAATAAAACTTCACCCCCTTACTCGTGAAGTCGGCACTTAGCCGCTCACCTCGCCAGCGATACTGCACGCCGGCGGGCAGCTGGCCGCGGTTCTCTTCGAATCCCGAAGGCACAAGGCTGCCCGCACCTCGAAGAGTCGTCGCCAATCCCCAAGCCAACATGAATAGGTGCGCTCGTCTCTGTCCCATCGGTGTGCCGTTACTCAGATGCCGTTCAATACCCGAGGATGATGACGTCCTGTTCGAGCGAGCCCACTCTCACACGAAAGACATTCTCGCCAGGCGCCGGGCCCAACCGGACAGAGATCTCGTACAAGCCTGGATAAGCGGTCCCTACGGGGAACACACCGATAACCGAGCCGCCCCCTCGGACCACGATCACCTCCGGTAGGAGGTTGACCGGAAGGCCCTCGGGATTGGTCGTTCGCACGACTATGGCGTTGCGCAACACCGATCCAGCCTGGCCTTGTTCTTCTTGCCATACGATTTTCAACCTGGACGGCTGAGCCGATGGCACCGCAAACCAGTAGGGTACGTGAAGAGTTGTTCCGGAAGCGTGGTCCTCGATCCGGATCAGGCCTTCGCTCACGCCGGAGCTCTGGCCTGCTGGGTTCAATGTGAAGCGCACGCGGCGGGCTGAGCGAGGCGGGAGGGCGACCATGGGCGAATCAGGCTCGGGAACCAGGCCAGAATAAGGCTCCACAGAAATCCAGACCGAAACAGGCCTGGCGACCAAGTTGATAAGGGTCAGATCACGCCTAGTCGGTTGAGTTCCCACACCAAAACTCAACGAGGTGGGATAAACGGCCAAGGTGGCTCCAAGAGCTGCCTCGAGGTTGAGCAACCCTGCGCCTGCCTGTTGGACGGAGACCGGTTGGCCGGTGGTCTGGCGAAGTGGCGAGGCAGTGTTGATCAACAGCGAACGGTACTCGTGGACCGAGAGTTCTGGGCGTGCAGCTTTAAGTACTGCCGCAGCCCCACTGACGATGGGGGCTGCAAAACTAGTCCCGTCCCAAAATACCCAGCTCCTACCGAGACCCGCTGTGCGCACTGCTGCTCCGACTGCCACTAGGTCAGGTTTGATGGAGAGGTCCGTGCTAGGCCCCCGGCTAGAAAAGCCTGCCACACGATAGGGGTTTACACGCACCGGGCCCAGGCTGAAGTCCAACTCCGCTTTCAATCCGGGATTGGCTTGTAGCCAACGCTTGATCTCGAGGCCGTCGTTATAGCTGACCATCATCGCGGGCAGCATGACGTTGCCAGTATCCATGGTGACCGGGTCGGGTCTTTGAGCGTCTGTGTAGACGAGGGCTCCTATTGCCCCTGCAGCTTGGACGTTGGCCAGCTTATCCCGGAAGTAGCACTGGCCGCGGAGGATAAAAGCGATGGCACCTTGCAAGCTATTCGGGGGCAGCGACGCGCACGCCAGGCCATTGCCATCGATGTGTTCCACATCGCGCAACGAACCGGACAGCGGTGTCGCCGGGCGCGGTCCCGATCCCGGCACTGCCGGATAGCCCGCGCCGGTTTCCAAGCGGACCGAGGCTGACCAAACGCGTTGGTTCCAGGAAGCGCCCACGGTGATCGCGTCGGGAATCACTGCCAGGTCGGTGAGCGTATACGGCTCCGGACCGTTGTTGCCGGCGGCAACTATGACCAGGATGCCCATCCGTGCCAATCGACTGACAATGCTGGTCCACAGTGTGTCGTTAGGGTGGGTAGCGTAGACGGAACCCAGACTCAAGTTGATGATGTCCATGCCATCGCGCACCGCATCGTCGAGGGCCTTGAGCACCACTTCTTGGCTGCTGTCTCCTACCCGAGGGAACACTGCGTACGCCCCTAAATAAGCTTTGGGTGCCACGCCACTCAGCAGGCCCTCGTCTGTCTGCACAGCTACACCGGCAGCAATAGCAGCCGCCGCAGTTCCATGGCCGTCCACGTCCGCCTCCGGCGAGCTGGATCCTAGCAGCCACCGATAGTTGCGAGCCACGATGATCTTGTTGTTGACCGGCTGCGTGTCCCAAGGACCGTCGGCCAGCGGGTAGCCTGGCGGCAAAGGTAAGGCCGGATCCTGGAAAGCGGGATGGCTCGAATCGACCCCGGTATCGATAATCGCGATCTTAACTCCCCGCCCGGCTACGGATTCGTCACCTATGTGGAACCAGGCCTGGCGGACACGGTGCAGTTCCAGGGCGTGTACCATCATGCGCTGGACCGGGTAGGCGCGCCATAGCCTGCGCACGCCTGGGATAGCCAGCAGCTCCGCCGCCCGCTCTTCGGGGAGGGTGACGATGAACGCATTCAGAATGGCTTCAAGCCTGTCCACGATCCGACTTCCACGCCGCTCCAGGGATTGGCGAAGAGCTTGCTGTTGAAGTCGGGCACGAATGGCATAAGTGCGGAGGTGGGGTCGCAGGAACCGCGGCGAGATCTTGGGAGCGTCTTCCATCGCCAAATCGATGGCTGGCGGCTCGCTCAACTCGACAATGAAGCGCGCGGGTTGGGAACGGACGATGTGAGGCAGCGTCAGGATGAGGGAAGCGTACGCTAGAACCCTGACCAGTAGCCCGGCCCTTTTGTAGCCCATCGAAACGAAACTACGCGGGAGCGCCGCGTTTGTCAATCAGGACGCGGTAGGGGTACTGGTGGATTACCATTGAGGTGCGAGTGCAAGGACTAGCCGGCAGGAGCGAGCGAGTCGACGACCGAGGGACCACGAGTTTGACAGCTACGACGGCTTTTCGGTAGGCTATCGAAGTAGGCGCTCCCAAAGGGAGATTCTGCGTCCATGGGTACCTTTTTCCCGTCAGCCAAAGCGATTGAGCGGAAGTGGTATGTGGTCGATGCACGAGGGCAGGTGCTAGGTCGCCTGGCCAGTCGGGTGGCGACTATCCTCATGGGCAAACACAAGCCCGACTACACGCCGTTTCTGGACATGGGTGACCACGTGATCGTGATCAACGCCTCCAAAGTCAAGCTGACGGGAAAGAAGGAAGAGAAGAAGATTTACCGCTGGCACAGCGGCTATCCCGGTGGGTTGAAAGAGGTTTTGGCCAGGGATTTGAAGGCGAAGCATCCGGAGAAGTTGGTGGAGTGGGCGGTTTGGGGGATGCTCCCGAAGACCAAGCTTGGCAAGCAGATGTTCCGCAAGCTCAAGGTTTACGCTGGGGAGGATCATCCCCATCAGGCACAACAGCCGATACCGTTGGAAGTTTGAATAGGCGAGACGAATCGTGAAGGGCACACTGGTGCAATACATGGCTACGGGGCGGCGTAAAGAGGCTGTGGCTCGCGTCTTTTTGCGGCCCGGCACTGGGGTGATCACGGTCAATGGCCGCCCGCTGGAAGATTACTTCCCTTTGGTCCATTGGCGTGCAGCGGTCAAGCAACCGCTGGTGGTTACCGAGACCGCAGATAAGTTCGACGTCCTGATCAATGCGCGTGGCGGCGGGCTGACAGGGCAGGCCGAAGCAGCGCGATTGGGGATTGCGCGGGCATTGTGCGAATTTAACTCCGAACTGCGGCCCAAGCTGAAGGAGCTGGGCCTGTTGACCCGCGATCCTCGGATGAAAGAGCGCAAGAAGTACGGCCAGCCCGGAGCTCGCAAGCGCTTCCAGTACTCCAAACGCTGATGCGATCCGGTACAAGGAGCAGAACGGTAAGTCAGCGGCTGGAGGACTGGACTCATTCCTATCGCCTAATCAGCCATCGATTGCTTCCGGGCGCAAATCTCGTTTGGGCGCGCCCGGGCAAAAATCCCATGGCCTGAAAAGGAGGCGCCTTGCCGACGATCACGATGAAAGAATTGCTCGAAGCCGGCGTTCACTTCGGGCACCAGACCAAACGCTGGAATCCGAAGATGAAAGAGTACATCTTCGGCGAACGCAACGGGATCTACATCATCGACCTCCAGCGAACGCTCAAGCTGTTTCAAGAGGCGATGCGTTTTGTCACCGACATGGCCGCACAGGGTAAGACGGTCCTGTTCGTCGGCACCAAGCGACAAGCCCAAGAAGCGATCGCTGAGGAAGCCCGGCGGTGCGGCATGTACTACGTAAACCATCGCTGGCTGGGTGGCTTGCTGACGAACTGGTCCACCGTACGGCGGTCGATCGACCGACTCAAAGAGCTGGAGCGGATGGCCGAAACGGGCGACTACGGCAATCGGACTAAGAAAGAAATCATTCGCCTGGAGCGGGAACGGAAGGCTCTGGAGCAAAATCTGCAAGGCATCAAAGACATGGACCGCCTGCCCGACGTGTTGTTCGTTGTGGACTCCAAGAAGGAAGAGATTGCGGTCCGCGAGGCTCGGAGGCTGAAGATCCCGGTGGTGGCCGTGGTCGATACCGACTGTGACCCGGACATGGTGGATTTCCCGATCCCTGGCAACGATGACGCGTTGCGTTCCATCCGCCTGTTCGCCTCGAAGATCGCGGACGCCATCTTGGAAGGTAAGAACCTGGCCACTGCTGCCGAGTTCGTGGAGCGGCCCGCTACGATCGAGGAAGCTGAGATAGAAGAGGAAGCGGTGATCACCGAGGACTACAGCAAGTACCTCGATCCGGAATACTCCGAGAAGTTGATGACCGAGAGCTTGGGTCCGCTGGCGGTAGGGCCGGAGGCTGCGGAAGGAGTGGTTCCTAGCGACGAACAGCCTGAAGATGAAACGGCGCCTCCTGCCGCTGGCCTCTGAGTCGTTCCTAAGACTAGGGCGCCGGTCTGTCGACCGGGCACAAGGCTACTCAGAACTCCAAAAATCGGAGTGAGGGCAATGCCAGAAGTCACCGCGGAACTGGTGAAAAAATTGCGCGAACGCACGGGTGCCGGCATGCTCGCCTGCAAGAAGGCTCTCGAAGAGGCAGGCGGGGATATGGAGAAAGCGGAAGTGATTCTCCGCAAGCAAGGGCTTGCCATCGCGGCCAAGAAAGCTTCCCGTGCCACGCGCCAGGGGGTGATCGGCACCTATGTCCACCCGGGCGCCCAACTCGCCGTGATGGTGGAAGTGAACTGCGAGTCGGATTTTGTTGCGCGGAACCCGGAGTTTCAGGCGTTCGTGCATGATATCGCCATGCAGATTGCGGCGGCCAATCCTCTTTACATCCGTCGCGAGGATGTGCCGCCGGAGGTTCTGGAACGCGAGCGGGAGATTGCCCGCGATCGCGCTCGCGCTCAAGGTAAGCCCGAGAAAGTCCTGGACAAGATTGTCGAAGGGCAGCTGGAGAAGTTCTACCAGGAGGTTTGCCTTTACGACCAGCCGTTCATCAAGGACAACAACGCCACGGTGGGCGAGTTAATTCAGCAGAATATTGCCAAGTTCGGCGAAAACATCGTCGTGTCGCGCTTTGTGCGGTACAAGGTAGGCGAGATCCAGGAAGGCGAAACTGGCGGCTGAGAAGTTGCTGACCTGGATCAGCACCGGAGCCATGTGCGGCGTACTGCCATGCCCAAATACCGCCGCATCGTACTGAAGTTCAGTGGCGAGGCGTTAGCCGGATCTTCAGGCACGGGCCTGGACTTAGAACGCCTGCACGGCCTGGCTGGGGAACTGGCGGAAGTTCGGCGGGCTGGGGTCGAGCTAGGCGTTGTGTTAGGGGCAGGGAACTTCTTCCGTGGGATTCAGTTTGCCCAAGGTCGTCTGCGCCGGGTCACCGTCGACGAGATGGGCATGCTCGCTACGGTCATCAATGCCCTGGCTCTGCAGGACGAGCTAGAGCGGGCCGGTGTGCCTTGTCGTTTGATGAGCGCCATCGAGATGCCAAAGGTCGCCGAGCCTTACATCCGGCGCCGCGCGCTCCGGCACCTGGAACAGGGCGCTATCGTACTCCTGGCCGCCGGCACCTCCCACCCTTACTTCTCCACTGACACGGCTGCCACACTCCGGGCCCTGGAGCTCGAAGCGGAAATCGTGGCCAAGGCCACGCGCGTCGAAGGCGTTTACGACAAGGACCCTCTCAAGCACCCAGACGCCGTGCTCTACCATGAAATTTCCTATCACGAGGTTCTTTCCAAGGCCCTTCAGGTGATGGACGCTACCGCGGTGGCTATGTGCCGGGACAACCAATTGCCGATCCTCGTTTTCAACGGCACAGTGCCGGGCAATATAATGCGTATGGCGATGGGTGAGCCCATCGGCACGCTCATTCACTGAGGCCCGAAGGTGAGGAGCGAGCGATGAAAGAACAGCCGCAGATGACGCTGGAGGACGTCCGAGCCCGAACCAAAGAAAGAATGGAAAAAGTCATTAGCGATTTCCGTCACGTGCTGGCCGGCGTCCGAACTGGACGGGCATCGGTGGGGCTGCTAGAAGGCATCAAGGTGGAATATTACGGCACCTTGACCCCTTTGAATCAATTAGCCACCTTGCACGTCCCCGAGCCTTCACTGATCACGGTTCAGCCCTGGGATGTCTCTCAGATCGGGGCTATCGAGAAAGCGATTCGTTCTTCAGACCTGGGGTTGAACCCGACCAACGATGGTCGCATTATCCGAGTGCCCATCCCGCCCCTGACCGAGCAACGGCGGAAAGAACTCGTTCGCCACGTCAACCATCTGGCCGAGGAACACCGGGTAGCCATTCGGAACATCCGGCGCGACGCCAATGAGGCCATCAAGAAAATGACCAAGGACAAGCTCATTTCCGAAGACGATGAACGGCGCGCGCTGGACGAAATCCAGAAACTGACCAAGACGTACATCGAAAAGATCGACCAGATGGCAGAAGCGAAAGAGAAAGAGATTTTGGAAGTCTGAGTGTGGATATGGCCAGCGGGCGGGCGTAGACTGTGCCGGGCAGTCCACTTTCGCTGGCTGGGTAAGTGCCAGGCTCTGTTGAACGGGGATCTTTCATGGTCCGATCAGAGCTTTCTCAAATTCTCGGCAACCGCGCTCTCCTGTTACTTCTGCATGTGCCCCTCTGTTCCCTCAACGCTTTCGCTGCGGATCCCGCAGCATGGAGCTATGTTCAACGCGCTGGGAAGATCGAGCTCCAGCGCTCCGGTCAACTGATCACCGCGGTGCACTTCGGACGGCACTGGGACAAGCCTTTCCTGCACCCATTGGTCACACCCTCCGG
>JAUQPO010000139.1 GCA_030550335.1 Acidobacteriota bacterium | reverse complement strand
CTTGCTCCTCATCGAGGATTTGATCGATCGGTATGTAATTTGGCCGGGAGAGCAGCGCATCGACAATGTGATGGCCAAGAGGATGTTGCGGGCGTGGTTAAACCTGCACCGCTCGTTCGCGAATCTGCTGCGCTTCAAAGTTCCCTGGCGCAGGGATGACCGACCGCCGGTTAGCTACCCCGCAGCGCGGTATCGACGGCTTCAGAAACGCCAGTCTGAAGAACCTGTGGCGCCGCCGGAAAACAGTCCCTGAGACTTTAGTTGCTGTGCGCGTGGGCCATAGGACCCCACACAGGGCTGACTTGCGCCACACTTATAGACGCCGATGGCCCAGCCCCCTTGGTTAGGGGCATCCAGTCAGTGTCGAGCGTTCAAGTTTTCAGGTTTCCCAGGCACGGTGAGTCTCCGGCAGGTGGCCAAAGGGATAAAGCTAAGTGCCTCTCGCCCCGGCGAGGTGCCCAACGGCGGCCCTACTGACTTGCCCGCGCCTTGATTTCGAGACTTAGCTTTCGGACCGAAAGCCCCCTGTTTTCCTCCTGTTCCTACTCCCTTTTTGCCTGCGGTCTACTGTCTGGGCGGGATGGGCCAACTGGGCAGCCGCGGATAGCTTGAGATAGAGGTGGCTCATGGCGGACTTCTACCAGACAGGGGTGGTGGCCACGCTCCACAGGCTCAACCCAGATGGCTTGGAACGGCTCGAAAGAGAACTGGAACTATTCTCGGCCGAGCACCCGATCGGATTGGTCTTGCCAGCCTTGTATTCGGAATTCGAAACGCCTGCGATGCGGCGAATCGTGGACCAGCTTGCCCAGGTGGGTTACTTACGTCGCATCGTGCTGGCCCTCGGGCGGGCAGACCGGCGCCAGTACGCATATGCCCGGTCGTTCTTCGAAGGCTTTCCAATACCGGTCTCTGTGATTTGGATCGACAGCCCGCGGATCCAAGCCTTGTTCAAGATGCTCGAGGAAGAAGGGCTTTCGGCGGGCGCGGACGGGAAAGGACGTTCGTGCTGGCTGGCCTACGGGCTGATGCTCGCCATGGGCGACTGCGATGTGATCGCCTTGCATGATTGCGACATCGTCAACTATGACCGGCGCATGCTCGCCCGGCTCTGCTATCCGGTGGCAAACCCGCGACTGGGCTTCGAATTCTGCAAGGCCTATTATGCGCGCGTGACCGACCGGATGCACGGGCGGGTGACCCGGCTGTTCATGACGCCGCTCATTCGAGCCATGGAGGGAATGGCCCCGGACGCGCCTTTTCTGAAGTTCCTCGACAGCTTCCGCTATCCCCTGGCGGGCGAGTTCGCGATGAAAGCTCACCTGGCTCGCGTGAATCGCATCCCCAGCGACTGGGGTCTGGAGATCGGGGTGCTGGCTGAGGTGTTCCGCAATTGTGCAGTCTCGCGGGTTTGCCAGGTAGACCTGGCTGATAATTACGAGCACAAACACCAGGCCTTATCTCCTGACGACCCGAATTCAGGCTTGCGCAAGATGGCGGCAGACATAGCCAAATGCCTGTTCCGGACGCTGGCGGGCGAGGGTGTGGTCTTGACCAGCGATCACTTCCGCAGCCTGCAAGTGCGGTACGTGCGGCTGGCCGAGGATACGATCAACCGGTATTACGCGGACGCTGTCCTCAATGGGTTGGAGTTCGATCGTCACGCCGAGGAATTGGCTGTAGCCACATTTGCCCGAAGTCTCCGCCAGGCCGCCGAGGAATTCCTGGAGGATCCCTTAGGGCCTCCGCAAATCCCCAACTGGAATCGGGTGTTGTCGGCGATCCCTGAGTTTTTCAAGCATCTTTTGGAGGCCGTGGAGCAAGACGGGGGCCACGTGGTCGAGTCCAGCGTGGCTGCAGCGGCAGGAGGCTGAAGCTGACCTATGTTGACTGCTGAGGCGTCTCGGGCGGTCGCCGAGTTGGGGCATGTGGACGTTGTCATCGGCATCCCGAGCTTCAACAATGCCCGCACGATCGGACATGTGGTGCGAGCCGCACAGGGAGGTCTAGCGAAGTATTTTCCTCAGCTGCGTTCGGTGATCATAAACTCCGACGGAGGATCCAAAGATGGCACCCGTGACGCTGTGTTGAAAGCCTCCATTGAAGACCCGCGGCTGCTGTTGTTGAACACACCCTTACTGCCTGTCCATCGGATCTCGTTACCCTACCACGGCATCCCGGGTAAAGGCAGCGCGTTCCGGATGATTTTCGCCATGGCTCGACAGCTGGGGGCACAGGCTTGCGCTGTGCTCGACGCGGACTTGCGCTCGGTAACGCCGGAATGGATCGATTTGTTACTGCGCCCGATCCTGTACGCTGGCTACGACTTCGTCGCTCCTTACTACCACCGCCACAAATACGACGGTACGATCACCAACCATATCGTCTACCCCTTGACGCGCACGCTCTACGGGCTGCGTGTGCGGCAGCCCATTGGCGGGGAGTTTGGTGTTTCGGCCCGGCTGATTGCCCGGTACCTGGACCGCCGAGACTGGGAGACTGACGTCGCCCGTTACGGGATCGACATTTGGATGACCACGATTGCGATCGCTGAGGGCTACCGCATCTGCCAGAGCTTTTTGGGGGCGAAGTTGCATGACCCCAAAGATCCTGCGGCCGATCTGAGCGCCATGTTGCAGCAAGTGGTCGGCAGCGTCTTCGCCTTGATGGAGGAGTACGAGGCGGTTTGGAAGAAAGTCACTGGCAGCCGGCCCGTGGATTTGTTCGGCTTCCGATTCGACGTGGGTTTGGACCCGGTACCCGTAAACGCAGAGCGAATGCGCACGGCCTTGATTACTGGCTACCGGGAACTGCAAGAAGTCTGGGCATTGGCTCTGCAGCGCAAGACGTTAGAGGAACTAGCGAGAGTTTGTCAGCAGGCGGAGGCCCAGCCAACCCGCTGGCGGTTGGAAGACGATCTTTGGGTGAGGATCATCTTCGAATTTGCCTGTGCCTGGCACCGTCGGCGCGTCCAGCGGGGCCAGCTCCTGCGGTCCTTCACGCCTTTGTACTTGGGGCGCGTCGCCTCGTTCGTCCTGGAGACGGAACACATGCTCTCTGCTGAGGTGGAAGAACGCATCGAGCGGCTCTGCTTGGTATTCGAGCAAGCCAAGCCCTACCTGGTGAGTCTGTGGGATTTAGCTGGCCGGACGCCGGAGCCTCGACTCGAAAAGGTGTCGGCGGAGGTGAAAACATGATCGGCACATTGCGTGCCATCTTGGAACAATCCTGGCAACAACTGTCTGCCACTGCCACCAGCTACCTGCCTCCGTTGCTTGCGGCGGTGGTGATCCTGTTCGTCGCATGGCTGGTGGCGGTCTTGGTTCGGGCCTTGTTCTTGCGCCTGGCAACTACGACATGGTTGGACCGCTTTCTGGCGGAGAGTGGGCTGTCGTCGATCTTCGGCACTACACGGCCATTCCGGACAGCGCCCGTGGTAGGAGCGGTGATTTACTGGCTTATTCTGCTGGCCGGCCTGCTCATGGGTTTGAATGCCTTCAATACATCGATCACCTCGCGGATGGTGGAAACCATTGTTTTCCTTTTGCCGAAGCTTGCTCTGGCCAGCTTGATCTTGCTTGCAGGTGTGTGGATCGGGCATTATCTGGCTCGTAGTGCGCTGATCTGGGCAGTGAACGAAAATCTGCCCTACCCGCGTAGGCTCGCTGCTGGGATACGGGTGTTCGTCATCTTTGCCGCGGTGGTGGCGGCGGCGGACCATTTGAATTTCGCCCGGACGGTGTTCGTGATGGCGTTTTTACTGGTGGTGGGCGGGGTCGTTCTCGCAGGGGGCATCGCTTTGGGATTGACGTTGCACAAGACCCTGGAGCGGCGCTGGGTGGAGAAAAGTCAGACCGCGCCCCAGGAAGAAAGATCGCTGTGGGACCACCTATAAAGCGGCTTCTCCCGAAAGCAACGCGAGGATGGCTTGGTTCCAGCCGTGCGGGCCAGGCAGGCTGGTCAGGCGAGCACGCGGCGGCGGTTCTTTGAGGTGAGTGTTGGCCGGGCTTCTGACGAGGATCGGAATGTCCATGAGGTGCAGGAATTCGAAATCGTTTGGGGCGTCGCCCAGGCCGACAGTGATCAGCGGCCCATAACTGACCTGGTACGCATCGATGAGGGCCTGGACGGCCGCTGCCTTGTCGTTCTGGCCCGTGAGGTGATAGAAACGGTCGCCGCGAACGCAGCGCAGGCCCCGTTGTTCGATCGATCGGAGCAAGGCTTCCAACGGTGCATCTGGGGGCACAACGAACGGTAAATCGTACTCCCGTTGCAGCGCCAGCCGGGCTAGCTCGGCTGGGAGCTGGCAGTAACGCTGGAGTTCTTCGAAGGGGAGGTTGTGGAAGCCCCGCACGGGGGTCCTAGTCTCAGCGGCGAGTTGCTCGAGCACCTGGACCAATTCTTCGTACGGCCGGCCGAGTTCCAACACTTCGTAGCGGCCTCGCGCCTGCGCTCCGGGCAGAGCAAATGGGAAGTAGCCTCGTGGGACATATACCGCACCGCCGTTTTCGACAATGAAGGGATGCGCGTTGCCTAGCTGCGTGCGCCAGTACTCCATTTCAGCGCGGGTTTTGCTACTCACCAACACCAAAGGGATTCCTTGTTGGGCTAGTGCCTCCAGAGCGGGCTTGGCAGGGGCGAAGTCGTAGAATTCCGGGTCGAGCAGTGTTCCGTCCAGATCGGAAAAGACCACCCACACGTTTGGAAGTGTAGAACCTTCCCGCTCCACTTTCCATCGCTTCTTCCGGGTAGGAGGCGGCGAAAATGAGACTAGCCGTGGAGTTGGGGATCAAGAGTCGGACAGGATCAGCCCTGGCCATCGGGTTTGGGGCTTTATTGGTATTGATTTCGGTGTCGGGTTGGGCCATGCTCCACACCACTCGGCAGATTTATGCTCAGATTGGCTCGGTATACGATCACCACCAGCGCAGTGCGCAGATCCTGCAGGATTTGCGCACCGAGGTCCACCTGAGCGGCGTGCTCGTGCGGGACTACCTCCTTGACGCTTCGCCGGCGAATGCTGCCGCCTATCGTGCCCAGCTGCTCGAGACACGGGCGTCCATGGCGCGGGAGATCGAAGGTTTACGGCAGATGCTGGCTCCCGAGGACCTACCGAAGCTGGATCGCTTGCGGGAAGAACTCGATCGTTATTGGGAGTCGCTGGACCCGTTGTTCGAATGGACACCTGCCGAGAAGTTGTTGTTTAGTTCTAGCTTTTTGCGCCGTGAGGTGTTGCCTCGGCGAAATGCGGTGCTGGCGCTGGCACGCGAGCTGCGGGCGTTGAACGAGAGGAACCTGCAACGCCAGCGCAGCGAGATCGATCGTAGACAGGCGGAGTTGCCGTGGCAACTGGGGCGTCTGCTCGCGGCGACGCTCGGGTTGGGGGTGATCATTTCCGTGGTCAGCATCCGCCGCATACACAGGTTGGAGGAGCGAATCGAGCGCGAGTGGCACCGTGCCGAGCAAGCAGAGCAGGAGCTCCGGCGGTTGTCCCAACAACTAGTGCGAGCTCAAGAGGACGAGCGCAAGGTGCTGTCACGGGAGCTGCATGACGAGGTGGGTCAGATGCTCACCGCACTCCGGATGGAGCTGCGCAAGCTCGAGCAGTTTCGAGAGGGGCCTGAAGAGCAATTTCGTCAGAGTCTCCAGGATGCCCGGCACCTGACGGAGGAGGCGTTGCGGACTGTCCGGGATCTGGCCATGGGGCTACGTCCGTCGATGTTGGACGATTTGGGGCTGGGCCCAGCTGTGGAGTGGCAAGCCCGCGAGTTCGCGCGGCGTTATGGGGTGCCAGTCAACGTGCAATTGGAGGGAGAGCTGGATCGGGTAGGCGAGCGAGAGCGGACATGCATATATCGCGTGGTCCAGGAGGCTCTAACCAATTGTGCTCGGCACGCTCATGCACGGACGATTCGGGTCACCGTTCACGGCCGCCAGGATGCGGTGGTCGTTACGGTCCAGGATGACGGAGTAGGGTTTGACCCGGCGAAAGCTAGCAAGCGAGGGCTGGGTTTGCTGGGTCTTCAGGAACGGGTTCGAGAGCTTGGGGGGCAGGTGAAGCTCTTTTCCCAACCAGGCCGCGGGACGGTGTTGATGGCGGAGGTGCCCCTCCGCGAGAACGAGGTTGGCAATGAGCAAGATCCGAATTCTTCTTGCTGACGACCATGGGGTGGTGCGTAAGGGGCTGCGTTTCCTCTTAGAGCAGCACCCGCAGATGGAGATCGTTGGCGAGGCCTCGGACGGGCGGGAGGCAGTGCGCCTGGCTGCGGAACTGAAGCCGAACGTGGTGGTCATGGATATCGGGATGCCGAATTTGAACGGGATTGAAGCCACGGCTCAGATCGTCAAGCAAAACCCTCACGTTCACGTGATTGTTTTGAGCGTGCACTCTGATGAGTCCTACCTGCTGCGCGCGCTTTCTGCCGGAGCCCGAGGTTACTTGCTGAAAGACTCAGCTGAACAGGATCTCGTCCGGGCTGTGGAAGTTGCCGCTCAAGGCAAGCCGTTTTTCAGCCCGGCCATTGCAGAAAAGCTCTTGGATGACTACATGCGGTACCTCCAACAGCGTGGATTACAAGACTCTTACGATCTGCTCACCGACCGGGAGAAAGAGGTCCTGCAGCTGATCGCTGAAGGCAAAAGCAACAAAGAAATTGCAGCGCTGCTGAATGTGAGTCCGTACACAGTCGAGACTCACCGGGCTCACATCATGCAGAAGCTGAATCTTCACAACACGGCCGAAATCGTGCTCTACGCCGTTCGGAAGGGGATCATCCGCTGAACAACTCGCGTTTCAGAAAGGCCCAAAGGACCTCGCAGCGTCCCCCGAATCAGAGCCCGAATCAGGCTGTCGTGCAAAAAACCAACGTATAAGAGGGCCCGTTGTAGTAGGATCGTTGGAGTGGCGGGAATTTCGATCACGCCCAAGGGACAGAGTTTGCGTTCCTGTTCCTAAAAAACGGAAAGGAGGAGCCTGGAGAAATGATCCGGCGCTTGCTGACGGTACCGCTGGTCTGTCTAGCACTGATGAGCTTGGGTCTAGGGCAGGGGTTGTTCCCGGTCGGCTCCAAAGACGATTGGGAGGAAATCAACTTCGAGTTCGATTCGCACATTCTGACCGACGGGTTTCCCAGCCTGTTGCGGCTGGCTGAATTGCTGAACCGCAATCCGGAGTACAGAGTCAAGTTGGTCGGCCACGCCGACTATTTCGGCAGCTACGAGTACAACGACAAGCTTGGCCTGCGCCGGGCCAATGCAGTGCGGGATTTTCTGATCAAATATGGCGCGCGCCCAGAACAGATTACTGTCGAAAGTCGCGGTGAGCGACAACCCAAGGTAGACCTGAAAACGCGAGAAGCTCGGTTCATCAATCGCCGGGTGGAGATCACGGTTACCGATGCGCAAGGCCGGGTGATTTCTGCTGGCGGCATCGGGGATGCCATCGAAGCCTTGCAAAAGCTCGCCAAGCAGCAGGAAGAGTGCTGCAAGGAAATCCTGGCTAAGCTGGACAAGCTGGACCAGATCCTCGAAGAGCTGCGGGCTTTGCGAGCGGAGAACCAGCGCCTGCGGCAAGACCTTGACGCTCTGAAGGCGGCCCAGGCAGGCTTGAAGAAGGAGGTCGAGGCGATTCCGCGGGAGCCGGCTCCTCCTCGCAAGGAGGAACTGGCCAAGGTCGCCGAAGAGGCAGCTCAGAAAGTCATAGCCCAGCAACCCTCACGTTTTTCGTTGTTGGGGTTGAACCTAGGCTCCGACGATGCGGGTCACCTGACGTTCACGGGCAAGGGCCGCTACTTTGCCCCATTCAACGATCACTTCGCGTTGCAGGCGGAGGCGGAATACCTGTCGTTTTCTGGACGCAAGGAGGGACAGTTCGACATCGGTATCGTCAACCGATACAAGAGCTTCCAGCTGGGTTTGTTCTCCAGCTTCAAACGGGTCGACTTCAGCCAGTACCGCCAGGGCGGCACTTTAGGTCAGGCTTCGCTTACCGCAGACTACCTGTTCAATCGTGGGCGCGTGGGGCTGTTCGGTGCGAAGGGCTTCATGACCAAGGCCCTGTTGCATAGTTCTCAGCTCGGCCCCAACCTTATCGAGAATATCTACGCCCGGACGGTCGACCAGATCGGCGGTAGCACCGCTGTGGCGTTGTGGGGCAGGAACTGGCTCGAAGCCAACCTGGGTTATCTACGTAGCCGGGTGTATGAGGACAAGCCGGGTGGGACAATCCGGTTTGTCTTCCCATTTGCCGAACGTTGGGCGTTCACGTTGGAGGGCGGTTTCAACGAGACCTTGATCGGCCCCTCCAGTACCGGTCGTGTAGTGGCCGGGATCCGCTTCGGCAATTTCTTGAGCCCACGGCGGTTCGGGGAGATAAAGCATCCTGTGCCTGCGGACATTCCGCGCGTGCGCTTCGAGTTGGTGACCGAGCGGGTGCGTACCGGGAAC
>JAUQPO010000138.1 GCA_030550335.1 Acidobacteriota bacterium | reverse complement strand
TTGCCGCTCCAAACGCTGCATCTCTCCAGCTTTTTGGCTTGCCCCTAGCGCATTTCGCCCTGAGTAACTTGGCCGGAACCGCTACTGTTCGGATACTTGTGGTTAAGGCACGAGCAGGTCGGCTGGGTTTCCGATCTGTGGGATTTGCATTGGCTGGGCGTTTTCACTGGGGACGAGGGGCCCGGTGACGTGGCTGCGTTGATCTTGGTCCCAGCTGTTTTTCGGCATACCGCCTGCTGAGGAGGGTAGGGATGCAACAGACGACACAGGTTCTGCCTCAGAGTACGACCGACTCAAAATTTGTTCAGATTGCGCCGCTCGATTCACGTTTGCAACGTCTGGTCGCTCAAGAGCGGGCGCGCTTAGAAAAGGAACTGGGTTTGGACCTCCCCAAACCAGAGCATTACCGGCGTCCAGTCGAACGACCGTTCACCAAGAAGGAAAGACCTCACGCCACGATTTTGTTCGGGGGCTTGACCTGGAAGCACGAGAAGTTGATCCAAGGCGCTCTAGAGAGTCTGGGTTACAAAGCAGAACCATTGCCCACGCCCGACCTGCGGTCTTACCAAATCGGTAAAGAGTATGGCAATAACGGGCAGTGCAATCCCACCTACTTTACCGTAGGTAACTTGGTGAAGTACCTGCAGGAGTTGGAACAACGGGGGCTGAGCCGCCAGGAAATTCTCGAGCGGTACGTCTTTTTCACGGCGGGAGCCTGTGGACCTTGCCGCTTCGGTATGTACGAGTCGGAGTATCGGTTGGCGCTTCGAAATGCCGGGTTTGATGGCTTCCGCGTCTTGTTGTTCCAGCAGACCGGCGGATTGAATCAATCTGACGTCGAAGCCGGTCTCGAAATGAATGTCGACTTTTTCCTTGGGATCCTGAACGCACTGAATTGTGGTGACGTGCTGAATCAAGTCAGTTATGCCATCCGGCCTTTCGAAATTCTACCGGGCGAGACGGACCGGGCGCTGGAAGAGTCCGTGGAGATGGTTTACCAAGTCTTCCGCTCCCGGAAGACGTGGAGGGCTGGAAAACGCTTGCGGAAGTTCCTGGGCGACTGGACTGAACCGGCGGAGTTTGCCGGCAAGTTTGTGCAGCAGCTGGTGAGCCGGGATCTGGTGGAGGCCTTAGAAGCTTGCCGGGAACGGTTCGATCGGGTGGAGGTCGACCGGCTGAGACTGAGGCCCGTGGTGAAGATTACCGGGGAGTTTTGGGCGCAAACGACGGAAGGTGATGGCAACTTCAATATGTTTCGGTTTCTGGAGGGTGAGGGGGCGCAGGTCCTGGTAGAGCCGGTGGGGACATGGATCACATACGTGATTCACCAAGTGGTTCAGAAATGTCGTGACACGAAGGGATTGGAAGAAAGCGCTCTGCTCCCCCCGTGGTGGCAACCAGCGCGCTGGCGGGTCGAGTGGCGGTATTGGCAGAAATTGGCCAAGCTGAAGCTGGCTGAGGCTATCTTCCGACGCGAGTACCATCGCTTGGCGCGGGTTTTTGGAGGTTTGGTCCATGCACTGGCCGATCAGTACGAGTTACAGCGCCTGGGGCACCCCTACTATAACTCCCGCGCCGGTGGGGGCGAGGGGCATTTGGAAGTCGCGAAGAATATTTACTACTCCACCCGCGGCTTGGCGCACATGGTCTTGAGCCTGAAGCCCTTCGGGTGCATGCCTTCGACGCAGTCCGACGGGGTGCAGGCCGCCGTGACCGCACACTTCAAGGACATGATCTATCTGCCGATCGAGACCTCCGGCGAAGGTGAGATCAACGCCCACAGCCGCGTCCAGATGGCGCTGGGAGAAGCCAGAGCGAAAGCCCGGCGAGAACTCGAGCAAGCACTCCAAGCCACCGGTCTGACGCTCGACTTGTGCCGGTCATACGTCGATGCACACCCGGAAATGAAGCGACCCTTCTATCCTCTGCCTCACCGCGACGGCGTTGCGGGCGTTGCGGCGAACATGGTGTGGCATATCAGTGAGCGTATGCGCCAGCAGGGATGGCGCAGCCGGCAATTCGCTGTCGCAGCCGGCGTCCGATGAGTACAGGCCTGCTTGTCGACATCACAAATGAGTTGTTGAGGAGGGGGACGTGCCAGAGTACATCATCGGCATGGATGTCGGGTCAACTACGGTGAAAGCCGTGGTCGCGGACCCGGCCACTGGGCGGATTGTGTGGCAGGACTACCAGCGTCACGAAACCAGGCAACCGGAAAAGGCGCTGGAGTTTCTGAGGCGGATCGAAGCCGAAGTCGCAGGTTTTGAGCGTGGACGGACCCGGATCTTCGTCACTGGGTCTGGGGGCGCCACCGTGGGCAAGTACATCGGCGCCAAATTCGTGCAAGAAGTGACCGCTGTGGCTCTGGCAGTCGAGAAGCTCTTCCCGGACTGTGGCTCGGTGATCGAGCTTGGGGGCCAGGATGCCAAGATCATCATCTTCCGCGAAGATCCAGAGACCGGCGCAAAGAAGAAAATCCCTTCGATGAATGACAAGTGCGCTGGTGGTACCGGAGCGGTGATCGACAAGATCGCGATGAAGCTGGGGTTGAGCCAGCAAGAGCTGGGTCAGATGGGCTATGACGGGATCCGCACACACCCGGTGGCCGGTAAATGTGGTGTTTTCGCCGAGACCGACATCAACAGCTTGCAAAAGAGCGGCGTCCCTGTAGAAGAGTTGATGGCGTCGTTATTCGAGGCCATCGTGCTGCAGAACCTGTCGGTTCTCACCCGCGGCAACACGCTCCGCCCGGTGGTGTTACTGCTGGGAGGGCCGAACACATACATCCGCGGCTTACAAGAGTGCTGGCGCGCACACATCCCCAGGATATGGAAGGAGCGTAACTATCCTTTGCCCGAAGGGCTCGATCCCGCCAGTCTGATCCAAGTTCCCGCCGACGCCCAGTACTTCGCTGCCATTGGTGCGGTCGAGTTTGGCCGTGGCGAAGACGAAAGCGTCGGCCGGTACGAAGGCTGGGAGAAGCTGAAGTGGTACATCGAGGTAGGCCGCAACGAAGAGAAGGCCAAAGCGGGTACCGGTCAGGGCCTAGTGCGGGATTCGCAAGAGTTAGCGGAGTTCCGTCGACGCTACGGGCGCCGGCCTTTTCGTCCCGCGACTTTCCAGCCTGGCCAGATTGTGGAGGCTTTCTTGGGGATCGATGGTGGTTCGACGTCTATGAAAGCCGTTTTGCTGGCTAACGATGCTAGGAAAACGGTGATCGCCAAAGCTTACCAGCTGTCTCAGGGGAACCCGATCGAGGACGCTCGGCAGGTGATCCTTCGGCTGGTGGACCAGATCGAGCAGCAGCAAGCCCACCTGAAAATCCTCGGCGTCGGTGTGACGGGCTACGCCAAGGACATCTTGAAGGACGTGCTCGGTGCGGACGCAGCTATTGTGGAGACGGTGGCCCACACACAAGCCGGGTTGCATTTCTACCAGGACATTGATGTGATCTGTGACATAGGGGGACAGGATATCAAGCTTATCTTTCTCAAGGACGGCCGCGTCAAGGATTTCCGCCTGAACACCCAGTGCTCGGCGGGAAACGGTTATTTCTTGCAGGCCACGGCCGAGGCTTTCGGTATTCCCGTCGAGCGCCTGGCGGACGCAGCCTTCAGCGCCAAGGCCTACCCGCTGTTCGGGTATGGGTGCGCCGTGTTCATGCAAGCCGATATCGTGAATTTCCAGCGCCAAGGGTGGCAGCGGGAGGAAATCCTAGCCGGGCTGTGCGCTGTGCTGCCCAAAAACGTGTGGCTCTACGTCTCGCAGATTCCCAATCTCGCAGCTGTCGGCCGGCGGTTCCTTCTGCAGGGAGGCACCCAGTATAACCTCGCTGCAGTCAAGGCCCAGGTCGATTTCATCCGCTCACGCTTCCACGGTAAGGAGGTGGAGCCGGAGATCATCGTTCACGAGCATTGTGGAGAGGCTGGGGCCATTGGTGCAGCCTTGGAGGCTGCGCGGTTGGTGGAAGCAGGGCGCAAGACCACGTTTATCGGGCTCGAGGCGTTGCACCAAATCACCTATAAGACCACTCGGAACGAAGATACGCGTTGTTATTTCTGCAAGAACCGCTGTTTGCGCACCTTCATTGATGTCAAAACGGTCACGCTGAGTCCCAACGCTTACCGCCCAAAGAACAGCAAAGTCCCGCTCGAAGAGGGAGCGCAGCGCTTGATTATCGCCAGCTGTGAGAAGGGCACCGTAGAAGACTTGAACGAGATGCGCGCCATTAAAGGACAGCTCGATGAGGTCAAGCGGGCGAATCCTAACTTTGCAGAGATCGCTGCGCGCGAGGCGTTCCGGCTGCGCCAGGTGCCGGTGGTGGCCGATCCGCCGCCCCGCTTTTTGTGGACTCGAACGCAGCGCCGGCGGGCCGAGCTCCTCGCACGTCGTGCCACGTTGCGGATCGGTATCCCTCGTGTCCTGAACATGTACTCGCTGGCGCCTCTGTTCACCAGCTATTTCCTGGCGCTCGGCATTAAACCCGAAAACATTGTCTTCTCCGATTACACTAGCCAGCAGCTTTACCGGGATGGAATCAAGCGGGCTGCGATTGACCCTTGTTTCCCCTCAAAGCTAGGCATCCCGCACGTGCATAACCTGCTGTATGTGCATCACGCCAAAAAGCCGTTGGATCTGATCTTCTTCCCCATGGTGGATGACCTGCCGAGTTATCTCTCCCATACGCAAGGCTGTCGCGCCTGCCCCACGGTGACCGCCACACCAGAAGCGGTGAAGGCCGCCTTCACGAAAGAAGGGGATCTCTTCGCGGAGCTCGGTGTCAAGTATTTGGACCCTATCGTCAACCCGGCGCAGCCACGGCTGTTCGAGCGCCAGATGTACCAACAGTTCGTTGACATCCTTGGGTTGACGCCCGAAGAAAACCAGCGGGCGATCCAAGTGGCTTACCGCGAGCTGGAGGAATACCAAAACATCACGCTGCGCCGGGCAGCTCGCGCCGTTCTTGACCGCCTGGAGCGCGAAGACCGGATCGGGATCGTCGTGCTCGGGCGACCTTATCACAATGATCCGGGTGTCAATCATGAGATCCTCGAGGAGTTCCAAAAGTTGGGCTATCCCATCTTTACCCAAGACTCGCTACCACTCGATGAGGACATACTCGAACGACTGTTTGGCGAAGAGGTGCGCCAGGGCATCATCCGAGATTACTTCGACATCAGCGACGTCTGGAAGAACTCTTACAGCGAGAACACTTCGCGGAAGATTTTCGCAGCCAAGTACACTGCACGGCATCCGAACCTAGTGGCATTGGAGCTGTCGAGCTTCAAGTGCGGGCACGACGCACCGATTTACAGCACCATTGAAGAGATCATCGAGAAATCTGGCACGCCTTACTTCTGCTTCAAAGATATTGACGAGAACAAGCCCAGTGGGTCCATCAAGATCCGGGTCGAGACCATCAGCTACTTCCTGGAGCGCTATCGCGAGGAGATGGTGGCCCGCAAGCGTAAGCGTGAGGAGCTCGAACGGCGTGTGCGGGAGTATGAGGAGCGCCTTCGGGTGCAGTTAGCTCGGACCAGTCAGGGCGGCGTGCCACGCTACGAAGAGGACTCCGGCCCGGACGTGGAGCTGGGCGAGTGCGCGGAGGAGTTGGCCTCAACGAGCGTCCGCTGAGCTACGACCGACTCTAGGCGTGCCTACCGATCGAAGGCTGCTGCGCTCTGTATTCCATGTTGGGGGAACTCAGGGCGCAAAGACGATGTGGTAGGGAGCGATCTTGACCGTCTTACCTCTAGGAAGTCGGACGGTAGCCGGGCGGTCACTGTAGTTCAAGAAGACGAGTTCACCATCCTGAGTGAGGCTCCAAAACACATCTTGCGGGCATTGTAGCTGCAAGGCTTGGCGGTACTCTTGGCTAAGCTGGGGCAGCTCGCGCAAGGTCTGACGTAAGTATTCGACGTAGTAGTGGTAGGGTTCCGGGTGGCCGGTAAAGAAGATGACCCGCCCCTTTCCCGTGTCTCCCCGACGCCAACGCTCGGCGATGGAAGTGTCACCCTCTGGTGTTCCCAGCGGTCCCTCTCGCTGCTGCTGCCGTTCTGGGTAAATCACGATTCCTCCACGTCGCACCCAGGCATCGATCTGCTCGAGCACCGGCGCTTCAGCCACCCGTCCCCAGAGGAAGATCAACACCTTGTGACGGCTCAGTGCGCCGTCTAGGATCAGTTGCTCACTCGCGAATTCGTAATCAGCGACGCGGCGCAATGCTTGGGCTCGCTCGAAGAATGCCGAGGCGAGCCGGTAACGCATGACCTCGTCGCTGAGTTTGTTGGCTGTGTCTGGGTAAAACACCGCGACCTCGGGGTTAGGGGAGGTTCGCCGGTCCAGTAAGGGGGCGTGACGAAGCCACAACTCGGCTCCCTGGTCGTTGCCGACCAGGTTGGGGTGGTAGTAGAACAAGTGGTCGGCATTGTTGGTAATGGCATTGAACAAGCGCCCGACGACACCGCGGGCGGTAAGAAAGCCAGCGGGTTCTAACCCTAGGCGAATGCCGTAGTGGCGTGCTGCGGAAGCCGCCGGGCGCGTGACGCAGAAATTGTTCAGGTAGTTGTCATTCTCGTTGGTCAAGCGGATGCCGCCGCGAACTTTAGCCATGCTTTTGGACTGGGCGATGTAGTCCGTGCCAATCGGTATGGCTCCCCAGCCACCCGAAGACTGATAAATCGGCTTTCCTGGTAAGGCTTCCCGAGCCCACAGAGCCCACTTCTCGCACCAATTGGTCATTGAGTCCACGTACCATGTAGCGAAATCGACACGCATGCGCGGGCTAAGGGCGGTCTCGGGCAGGAATGTCGTCACCTCATCGAAGGAGCGATACCGCGTAAACCATGCGGCGTTTAAGCGATCGATACTGCCGTAGCGTGCTCGGACCCACTCACGAAAGCGGAGTATCGCGTCCGGATCCCCTGCCCAATACCCGATGTGCGTATGGAGCTCTCCCCATTTGTAGCCCCAGGCACCTGTCGCAGGGTATTGGGCCTCCCCGTAATTGCCGCTGGGCCCTAAGCGCACACCCAGCAAAACGTTGCTCGACCCGTAGTGTCGGCCAAACTCGGCGAGAAAACGACGCACGTATTTGACCTGCTTGTCATTGAAGATCGTTGGGATTTCGATCCTGATGCGGTGTTCCAAGCAGACAAACCCCTCCATGTCAGGAGAGTTGAAGAACCAGTCGGGCAAGGCGTAAGCTGAGCCGACAACCAGCAACGGGAACCATTTCAAGCCGTGCCGGTCCAGCTCAGCGACGATTGCATCGTAGTAGCTCCAGTCGAACACGCCTGGGGCCCGTTCAACGAAATTCCACTTCACGTAACTTTCGACTGCCACGAAGCCCAGAGCCTTCGCCAACGGTAACAGTTGGCGCATTGTAGCCAGCGCGTTGGGAAGCTCGTCGAGAGTGCGGCTGTCGGCGCCGGCGCTGATGACAAGCTCCATAGGTCTGGTCAGGCGCACCGCTGGCGCTGTGTCCGGGAGCGGCTCGCGGGGAGGTTCGACCAACGTGAGGCTGAGCCGGCGTATATAGGGTGCGCCAAACAGTTGGATGTCGGCGCCCGGTGGAATACGATGCTGGAAATCCGTTTGGTCGAAGCGAAACCATGCACGCCTGATCTTGCCAGTGTTGAGCCGAGCTACCCCATGGCGTTCGCCAATGACGTTCTGACCTGGAACTACTATGTCGAGCAATCCATAACCACGATCCAGGAATTCCACCACCAGCCAGGCTTTGCCTTGAATCGGTCTGTCGACGCGTATCAGAAACGAAGCTCGCCGGTAGTAGTCTTGCACCGGTTCGAGGACGGCCCAGTGCGTGCCCTGGATCGTTTCCCAGTGGTAGTTGGAATCGGGTGCTCGGATCAAGGTGAGTCCAGCGGAAGCCTCTGGCCGGTCGGCTGACCAGATGAGTGAGTCTTCGGCTGGCGCGGAACTGGTGGTTCCTAGCAAGAGAGCACAGCCAAGTGTAACGACACGGGACATGGGGAAAGTCTCCAACTCAGGAATTGTCAAGCGCAATTCATGAGATCACAAGTACCGCAGTTGGGTGTCGGTCGGGTGAGCCTCAAGCGCACTTTGAGCGGTGGGGCCAATGGCGAGTTAGTGTTTGCCGCTCGTAGCTGCGAGGCTGGCGAAGGGCCTGTGATGGCGGTGCTGGTGCAGAGCCGGCGCAAGGGGCAGTGAGTAGCGCTGCCGGCGCTAGAGGGCTGGGAGCTAGAAGGTGGCTTTTTGTATCACTTTCCAGAGGGATCGCTTTGGCCAGACAAGGTTTACCACCCCTGGAAGCGCTGGGGGATACCTCGATCAGGAGAAGCGGGAGCTCCTGGCGGCGGCCTTCACATGTCCACAGTGTGGACAACTCCACCCTGACGTGTGGCAGCTGGGGGAGTGCGCCCAGTGCTGGGCCGTGGAGAGAGGCCTATTAAATAATGTTGGGCGCCCCAGTGTTTTCAATGACTTAGCGGCCACTTGACAAGATTGTCTCGAGCC
>JAUQPO010000137.1 GCA_030550335.1 Acidobacteriota bacterium | reverse complement strand
TGGAACTGAAGCTTCCCACGGTGTTCAACTTGCTCGGCCCGCTGACCAACCCCGCTGGGGCAACTCGTCAACTCGTCGGTGCATCGTCGAGACGCGCCGCTCGGTTAATGGCGGAGGCCCTAAGCGAGCTAGGTGTGCAGCTCGCTTTTGTCGTTCATGGCGAGGACGGGCTGGATGAAGTGAGTATTTCGAGCCCAACGGCGGTCTGGGAGGTACGGCCCGGCGAAGTCCGCGAGCTTCGCGTCGAGCCAGAGACGTTTGGCCTTCGTCGTAGCCCGCTAGATTCGCTCCGTGGAGGCGATGCTGAGCATAACGCGAAGATTCTTCGCGACGTCCTTCAGGGCGAGCCAGGGCCGCCGCGCGACGCGGTCCTCGCTAACGCTGCTGTGGCACTCGTGGCAGCGGGCAAGGCTGCGGACTTCAGCGCTGGCGTGCGGCTAGCCACCGAAGCGATCGACTCTGGCGCCGCATGGCAAAAGCTCGAGGATCTGGCCCGCTTCACCCGCTTGCTCGGCTCGAGCTGAAGCCGCTCGCCGCCGTCAGTTGATCAGGTCGGCGTGTCGCTTCAAGATCTGCTGGAGGTTCTGGGAGAACGCTGAGCGCGTCATCACAATGTCGCAGCCAGCCTCCTGAGCCTTGCGTTTCAGCTCACCCTGGACGTGAGAGAGGTAACCAATCAGGCTGGTCCGTTTGAGCTCTTCCTGCTTTTTCAGCTTGGGAATGAGCTTGAGCGGATTGATGGCCTGGAAATTCAAGTCCAGGATGATCACGATCGGCTGTTCTTTGGCCTTCTCCAGCAGGTCTTCCTCGGTCTTGACGAAATCCACCTTTAAGCCGACGCGCTTGGCGGCTTCGTTGATTTTGACGGTGAACATCAAGTCACCGACAGCTGCCAGCACTTTTTTCTCGTTCTTCCCCATAGCGGTTTGCCGGGTCGACTACACTGTTCAACTCTGATCAGTCCCAGGTACCGGTCGTGGCCGGACGGTACAGGATGCCTAGGGCGGGTTAATCTGATCCTAGCCTGAGTTGCGGCTCATGTGCAACTTGGGCACCCCTTCCCGACTACCACGCGGAGAGATTTACAAGCCGCTTCTACTGTATCAAGTCGTCGGTTTGTAATGCCCAGTCCAGGGTCAACGGATTTGTTGCCGGAGGCCTGGGCGATAAGCCAGCGCGGCCGAGTGCCCGAGGGGAACTCGCTAACGGGACGACCAGTAGGGATCCGGCTCTGGAATGGCCGCCCCGTCCTTGCGGGGAGAGGAAGCTCCGTACTTGACCCCGGTGCTCTGGTCGTACAGTACAACTTGGCCACCACCCATCCAGGAGACGAAACTCCCCGGAACCTCCAGTTGGTGGCCGAGCACAGACAACTGATCCAGCGTGGACTTGGGGAAGCGATCTTCGATCAGAACCCTGCAGCCAGTCCATTCCCTGCGCGTAAACCGAGGGGCTTCTAAAGCCATCTGGATGTTCATCCCATGGTCGACCACGTGCGAGACGAACTGTGCGTGGGCCTGGGCTTGATTCAACCCGCCCATGATGCCAAAACCAATCCGGATGGGGCCGCGTTCCATGAACCCGGGGATGATCGTGTGGAAGGGCCGCTTGCGCGGGGCCACTACATTGGGGCTGTTCGGATCCGTGACGAACAAGCCTCCACGGTTGTGGAGGTGGAAACCATAAGGCCGCACGGCGATGGCCGACCCAAAAGCGAGGTAGATGCTTTGAATGAGCGAGACGATGTTACCGTCTTTGTCGACGGCGGTCAGATAGACTGTGTCGCCCCCTTTTGGTGGCGCCGGCCGGTCTTCAATGCACCGGGCGTGTTGGAGATCGATCCGTCTAGCACGCTCGCGCGCATAGTCCTTGGATAACAGCCGCTCTAGCGGCACTTGAACGAAACGCGGGTCGCCCACAGTCGCCCGCAAGTCCTCATAGGCGAGTTTCTGAGCTTCGATCTTGATGTGCAGCGTGAGCGGTTCGTCAAAGGCCCGCTGGTGTAACGGGAACTGCTCCATGATGTTGAGCATTTCCAGGGCCGCCACCCCCTGGCTGTTTGGGGGCAGCTCGTATACTGTCCAGCCCCGGTACGTGGTGGCGATGGGTTTGACCCATTCGGGTTGGTACTCGCGCAGGTCGTCAGGACTGAGAACCCCTCTCAGCTGAGCCGAAGCCTTCAGAATCGCTTCGGCGATTGGGCCTTCGTAGAAAGCCTTCGGCCCGTCGGTGGCAATCAGTCGCAGGGCTCGCGCCAGGTCGGGATTGCGGAACAACTGGCCTACAGCTGGGGCTTTTCCACCTGGTAGGAACAACTCCGGCTGGGCTTCTGGCGCGCGTAGTTTTTCGGCCGCTGCCTCCCATTCCATGTGGATCCACTCGGTGACCGGGAAGCCGTTTTCCGCGTAGTAGATAGCAGGCTGGAAGAGTTCTCGCCACGGCAGGCGACCGAAGCGTTGATGTAAGGCGTACCAGCCGGCTACACAACCTGGCACGGTCACCGAGAGAATACCGGTTTCCGGCATCGATGAATGGCCGCGCGTGCGAAGTAGGTCTAGCGTTAGCGCTTTGGGCGCCCAGCCGCTAGCGTTCAACCCAAACAAGTCGCCAGTATTGGCGTCCCAGTAAATAGCGAACAGGTCGCCCCCGATCCCGTTGCTCATCGGTTCGACGACGGCGAGCACCGCGTTCGCCACTATGGCTGCATCCACTGCGGAACCACCCCGGGCAAGGGCCTGTGCTCCGGCTTGTGAGGCCAATACCTGGCTGGTGGCCACTATGCCTCGCTGCGTGATCACCATGGAACGTGCTTGCTTTCGCTCCAGCGCTGCTAGGCCGCACGGCAGCATCATTAACATCAGGGCGGCTGTGAACGCGTTCATCACCGGCAACATGATGCACTGAGTTTACCCTACCTCATTGAAGCTTGCGAGGGGGGCATGCTATGCTGTGGGCACTGCCTGGTCTTCGGTATTCGGAGGGATGCGGCGATGCAAAGACGTGAATTTCTTCGCACGAGTGGGTTGGTCGCCGGGGCGGTCGTGAGTGGGTGGTGGCCTGCGTCTGGGGCCAAACCTAAACAGGCGACTGACCGGGTCCTGTTAGGGCCGGCGCGGGTCGAAGTCAGCCGGCTGGCCATGGGGACCGGCACCAACGGCGTCGGGGGGAGCTCAAACCAGACTCGGCGACTCGGCCTTGAAGGTCTGGCGAATCTGTTACGGGCGGGTTACGAGCAAGGCGTTACCTTCTGGGACTCTGCTGACCAATACGGAACGCACCGCTATTTGCGGGAGGCGCTTAAGGGCGTGCCGCGGGAAAAAGTGACGATCTTGACGAAAACCCACGCGAGCACGGCCCAAGAAATGCGCGCCGACCTGGATCGCTTCCGGCGAGAGCTGGGCACCGACTACATCGATATCGTGTTACTGCATTGCATGATGGACGACAACTGGCCTCAGCGGAAGGCCGGTGCGATGGAGGTGCTGGCCGAGGCCAAGCAGAAAGGTATCGTCCGCACCCATGGGGTTTCGTGCCACACGCTCGGCGCCTTGCGAACGGCGGCTCGTACGCCGTGGGTGGAGGTTGACCTGGTGCGCATCAACCCGGCGGGCGTAGCTATGGACGCCGATCCGCAAACCGTTTTGTCGGTGATTCGGCAGATGAAACAGGCAGGCAAGGGAATCATCGGGATGAAGATTCTCGGTGCGGGCAGGCTGCGGGACCGCGTGGACGAGGCGTTGCGATTCGTGCTCGCCCAGGACGTAGTCGATTGCTTCACGATCGGCTTCGAAAGTCAGCAGGAGCTAAACGACCTCATTGGGCGGATCAGGCGCTTGGGACAAGCGACCTAAGCTTGCCAAAGAACGGCCTCACTGTATACCTGCCAGCACGCTGATCACCCTGGAGAACATGGTGTGGATAGTAGGTGGCAGGGAGGGCGGCAGTACAGCAGCGGCCGTTACAGCCAATAAGACAGCCAACAGGGCGTATTCCATCAAATCCTGGCCCCGTGCGTCGTGCCAGAGCGATCGGAGGCGCAGTCGCCAGTGGGATCCCCTGCCAGTCACGTGCATCCTCCCTGATTCTGGCACTCGCTAGGTCCGCCGGAAATTCGGGAAAGCCCTGTCCAAGACCGTCGGGAGAAACCCGGGCTGGAAGGTCCTCAATTGCCCGAGGTCCTGTACCAGGCTAGCAATACGTCACCTGGTTGCGGGATAGAGGGGGCAGCAAAGGTGATCGTCGCGCCGGAGAGCGTGTAATCGACCCCAGGGCGCTGCAACAAGCCGTTGCGGAATAACTGCAAGCTGGAAGCCGGGTTCGGAATCGCGGCCAGGGTGAACGTGGTGTTGATGCCGTCGATCGTGCCTGCCGGGGTTTCCCCGTCGACAAATCCAAACATCGCGGTCAACGATTCGTCGGTGCGGTAGCTGGCCGTAAGCACGTCGCCAGGCTGCGGAGTCGCAGAGGCCGTGAACTGGATAGTGCGGTCGCTGAGCGTGTAATCCAAACCTTGTTTCAAAAGCAGCCCGTTCCGAAAGAGGTGAAGGCTGGAGGGCGGATTGGGCGCAGACGCTAGGCTAAACGTCGTGTTGGTGCCATCGATGGTGCCCTGGGGAACCTCTCCATCCACAAAACCAACGACCGGAGCACCACTCCCGCAAGGACCGGCAGTGCCATCGACGCGCACACAATCCGTGGGATTGCCCGCCGCGGCTTCCAACTGCCCGCTGGCTCCGATGATAGCCACACGAAAAGGGGTATAAGTCGCCCCTACGACCGGGCGAATATCGAGTTCTTGCCGCAGACCGATGACCTCGTCTACCGTGACGGTGCCAGCTGTGGGGTTGCCTGTACCCGTGGTGGACGGTGGCCATTCGACGCGCACATCCCGAACGCGCAGGGGACGTGTGCTGGGCGGCACGCTCCACAGCTCCGTGGATTGCGTAGCGCCCTCGCTAACGTACCGAACCGAATAGTAGGAAGGCCTGGGAGCTGTGGTCGTCGGTAGGAGTTTCACGTAAAGCCGGCCATTGCGCACCGGGACCATGACGTTGTTCGCCGGGACCGGTGAAGCATCCGGGGCGTCGAACGACCTCCACTGGATGACCACGATTCCCTGGAAGGGTTGTCCATCAGCTCGGTACAGTGTGTCCTCGATTACTGTGAGCGCGGGAGCTGCAACGGCTGGCGGATGCAACGTTATGAGGATGGGGATAGCCGCACACGTCAATATAGCCGTCCACTTCACGACCGGAAACCTCCGAGCGGTTTGGATTGGATCAACGGGTTTGGAGCGGGCGGTTGGAAGGTCCCGCTAGCAACAGTTTATGGGGGCTGAAGGATGCTGGCTGGGCGAAGCAGCCCGTGAGAGCCACAAATGTCCAACAACTTCAATAACTTAGTAGGATCAGGACAGCCCCTGTCAACCTGTGACCGCCAGCTTAGACCAGTTCCCCTTTCGGAGTGATCCGCTCAGCCCGCATGTACGGCCGAAGAGCTTCCGGAATGACTATGCTCCCATCGGCTTGCTGGTAGTTCTCCACCACCGCCACCCACGTCCGGCCGACAGCCAGCCCGCTCCCGTTCAATGTGTGCAAGTACTCAGGCTTGCCTCCCGGGCGACGCATCCGGATGTTGGCCCGCCGAGCTTGGAAAGCCTCAAAATTCGAACAGGAAGAGATTTCCTTGTAGGCTTGCTGACCGGGCATCCAAACTTCGATGTCATACGTCTTGGCCGCTGCGAAACCCAAATCTCCCGTGCAGAGGACCACCGTGCGGTAAGGAAGCCCCAGACGTTGCAAAATGTCCTCCGCGTCGCGAGTCAGGCTTTCCAGCTCCTCATAGCTGGTTTCCGGCAGCGTGAACTTTACGAGCTCGACTTTTTGGAACTGGTGCTGGCGGATGATGCCCCGGATGTCCTTACCGTACGAGCCGGCTTCGCTGCGAAAGCAAGGGCTGTAAGCGCAAAGCTTGATAGGGAGCTCCCGCGCGTCCAGGATCTCTTCCCGGTAGAGGTTGGTGACCGGAACTTCCGCAGTTGGAATGAGCCACAAATCGTGATCCTGGACACGGAACAAGTCCTCCGCGAACTTGGGCAACTGGCCGGTGCCGAATAGTGTGGCCGAGTTGGTCAAGAAGGGTGGGAGGACTTCTCGATAACCATGCTCCCGGGTGTGGACCTCAAGCATGAACTGGATCAAGGCCCGTTCCAGCAGCGCCCCAGCGCCCCAGTACACCGCGAAACGTGACCCCGCAATCTTGGCCGCTCGCTCGAGATCCAAGATCCCGATTTGGGGTCCGAGTTCCCAGTGGGGCTTAGGGGTAAAGTTGAATTCCCGCGGCTGGCCCCAGCGCCGGACTTCCACGTTGTCGCCTTCGCCTGAGCCAACGGGAACCGATTCGTGAGGGAAGTTGGGGATTCCGGCCAAAAACTGGCGAAACTCCTCTTCGACCACAGCCAGCTCGTCTTCCAGACGGCTGATTTCTTTGCCCACCGCTTTAACCTTTTGCTCCCGCTCAGCCGTGTCTGCACCGGCGCGGCGAAGCCGGGCGATTTCCTCGCTCTCGGATTTTCGAAACGCTCGTAGCTCTTCCACTTGCCGGACGAGTTGGCGGCGACGCTCGTCCAGCTCGCGAAAACGAGCGACGTCGAACTGAAAACCTCGGGTGGCTAACCGTCGAGCGGCTTCTTCGGGGTCTCGGCGCAGCAGAGCCGGGTCGTGCATCGTGACATAAAGATGAGGCCCGGCAGACGGCCGGGCCACACCTTTACGATTTTAGAAGCTCCATTAGCTGGACGCAAACTGCTGGCCTTCAGCCCCGCAGCCTTAGGCTCAATCGTTCAGCTCCGTCGAAAAGGTGCCGAAGAAGCCAGTGATGTGCGGGTAAGTCACGCGCCACCGGCGATCGAACTCCGTGCCCCAGAACTCGTTCCGCAGTGTGACGGCTAGCTCCGGGTTCGACAAGCGGATGAACGGCTGATACCACAAGTACGAGCCAGGATGCGCGTCAGCCGGCAACTGAGCTTTGCGTAAGGTGACGGCTAGGTTCTCTACTTCCACGTGCGCGGTTCGGCCATCAGCTTCGAATCGAATGGGCGTGCGACGCACTCCTACGATCTCGCCCAATACCGGAGCGTAGAGCCGCCCAAAAAGATTCAACGCAAGACGCTCGGCTTCGGCCACCGGAGTATCGATGAACAACAAGCTCTTACGCCGGGTCTCCACGAAGTCCAGGTTCCGATCACCTACCACAACGGCCACTACTTTTGTGCCAGCCAGCGGCTTACCCTCCCATTCGCCGCGGTGAATTTGCCAGCCAAGGATGGCTTCCTGGCCAGAAAGGTACCGCTCTCCGGAATATAGGCAAGCGCACGTGTAGACTTCGTTAGAGCGGGTTTCCAGGTAGTCGCCTGTCAGCACGCTCCCTGCGAAAGCGGACGATGCTGCCAAGGTGACGACCAGTAGGGCGAAGTACTTGCGCAGATTCATGGTATGCCTCCCCTCTGGGCTCCCGAGCTTTGGGATTTTTATGGACTCAGGGACCTCCTTGCCCCCTATCTTAGCACTGGATCTCTCGACATGAGCACTTTAGTCAAGACACCCGGCCCGAAGCGACCCCATACCGACGAGTCAGCTCAGCATCCTCGGCCACCTCATCGCTGAACACCGGATACATCCCTACAATCACCGCATCGCTCGGCTTGATGCTACGAAACGCATAAGCAAAAGCCTCCTCCAGCGTCTTGCGATCTTCCGCCAACCGGCCGGCAGCTAGGATCTTGAAAGCGAGGCACGGCTTGCCAACCTCCCGAATCCGCCGGGTCATTCGCTCCGGGTCGGACCGCAGGAATACCTCCCCTAAGACTTCCTCACCCCCAAGCAGCTGGCGCAGTTCGTCCCGGGTGCGGGTCAGATTGTAGAAGCAGGTCATGTAAAAGTCGACTTCCCAACCCCAGTCCTCCATCCTCGCCAGGTTGTCCGGGTCGTGGGTCGATACCCCAGCCAGCAGCCCTAGATCGTGCACCTTCTTGACGTAATCATGCACTTGCTGATGTTTTCCCTCGCGGAACAGTGGGTCGGTCACCGCGCCGTGATGGCTGATCGCTATTGGCTTCAGCGGTAGTACCTGCTCAAATGTCGCGTGCCGTGGAGAGCTCAGGCAGAGGAAATGGATAGAGCATCCCTGGTCGCGGGCGCGTTGGACGCCGTCCCGGACCGTATCGGAGTAAGACGATTGAAAGGCCGTGATTCCCTGGTGCTGGCACGTTAACAGGAACTGTGCTATGCGCTCGGGGGTGAAGTACTCCAGCATGTGGCGGGAGAGTTTGGCGGATGAGTGGGAGAACCCGCGCATAGGGTTGCCGCCGGCGATCAAGCGGGAGATCCGGAAGCGGCCCAGGGAGATGTGAGGCAAGGAGAGGGAGCGGGGCGCTGAGGGTGGAGCCGAAGCTGGGCTCGCCTCAGAGTAGGGAAAAAGGGTCCCTAGAGCGCTGAGAAATGAGCGCCGGGTGAAGCCGAGAGGGTTA
>JAUQPO010000136.1 GCA_030550335.1 Acidobacteriota bacterium | reverse complement strand
GAACGCACTGAGCTTGTAGTGTTCATGACCCCGCATGTGATTTACGACACGGATCAGGTCTTGGATGCAACTTGGGAGCTTCGGACGCGGTTCCAGAAATTGCAACGGCTGATACAGGAATAGCCGTTGTTAATCGCAGTGGGCTGGTAGCCGTGCGTAGGGATCGAGGATTTTCCCTAATCGAGGTGCCAACCTCGTCCGAAGTATTGACAAGTGGAGGCTGAAGTGATTAAATCGAGATCTGGTGGGTTTACCCGGAAGCGCACGTATGTTGCGCGAAACGGCGGCCAAGTGATAAGCTTGGCTCTGACTGCGGCGGAGTCCGAATGAACGAGGGCCCCGCAAGCACCCATAGGTGCAGAGGAAAGCAGGTATGGGATGAGGGGTCCGGAGGAGGATCCCCAACCGAGGCGGTGCGCAGCTGAGAAAGCAGCCAGCGACCGCAGAAGTTCAGACTCAGGTAGAAGAGCTATCCCATCAATTCAAATCCAGTGAGCGAGGAGAAGGAGACGATGAGTTTGCGAAAGGCAGTGTTGTTGCTGGCCACGTTGCTGCTTGTGGGCGCTGTGGCTAGTGCACAAGTACCTCCCAGCATTCAGTGCGTGGCCAACGCCGGCGTGCCTCCGTTGATCCGCGCCGAAGGCTTGGCTGAGCTGGTGGGTGACTTGGTGCTGAACTGCACGGGTGGTACACCGACAGCTCCTAATCAACCGGTGCCGAAGGTGACTATCCGGGTCTTCCTAAACACCAACGTCACCAGCCACATCATGAAGGTTGACGGTGCGATCAACTGGAGCGAGGCCGTCTTGGCCATTGACGATCCAGCTCCAGCGAATCAGAACGTGTGCGGTCCGAATGATTCCGAGTGGGACAACGCTACTAAGACCTGCAATTTGACTGGTGTGGGCGGTAGCGGCATCCCCTATTCGAGCGGGACGGTACCCAACGTCTACCAGGGCCGCTATATCTCGCCGAACATTCTGGAGTGGGTCGGTGTGCCGGTCGATCCTCCGGGAACCTTCGGTACCCGAGTCATCCGTATCACCAACGTGCGGGTCAACGCGAATCAGCTGGGTGTTTCTGGCAGCTTGATCCCGACCCAGGTGGTGATGTACATTTCGACGAACCCGTTCCAGTTGCTGCCAGTGAACAACCCGCAACAGGTTGTGGCTTGGGTCCAGCAAGGGTTGGACTTTGAGGCCACGAGCACCAACTTCTTCGTTTGCGAGCCTGAGGGTTCGGACACTGGTTGCGGCGACGTAACCGCGAAGTTCAAAGAAAGGTTTGCCACGGCGTTCAAAGTAAAGGAGGACGATGCGAACGCTGGTAACCAGGATGGTTATACCGGCCAACCGGTGTTCGGTTTCGCGTACAACACTGAGAGCGGTTGGTACAACCCGGCCAGCTCGGTTCAGAACGACCTACAGGACAACGTGACGGGCGTTGTTGGATTGGCCAGCCAGGGTACCCGGTTGCGCTTGTACTTTAGCAGTGTACCGAGTGGGGTTGACATCTACGTGCGCCAGATCCAGTGCGATGGTCTAGCTGCCCAACTGGTCGGTACCACTGGTGATGGCTGGACCAAGGTGACCATCAGTGGCGGTGCTGGGGAGGCTACCTGGGAGGTCGTTGGTCATGCACCTTATTCCAGCGACATCGTAGGAATTGGCATCGACATCCGCTACTCTGCTGGTGGCCCGGCGCTTGGCACTGCAATGGTGACCGGCAGCTACGCCCCGCTGAGCAGCTGGACCACCGCGCGTACGGACGACCTGCAGCCTAGGTTCGTCGACATGGGCATTGCGCCGGTGAAACTGTTCAGCATCGTGGCTTGCTCGACCACGCTGCTGTACCCATTCGTGACGAACCAGGCTGGGTTCGATACCGGCTTGGTGATCGCGAACACGTCGAAAGATCCATTTGGTACTCCTACCCAGCAGGGTGCCTGCACGCTGTACTACTACGGCTTCACCACCGGCGGCGGCCCTGCACCTGCCCCTGTGACCACACCGGTGATCCCGGCCGGCCAGCAGGCGGTCTGGACGCTGTCCAGCGGCGGTGCCGTGATGCCTAGCGGTGGCGCGATTCCGGCAGCTCCTGGCTTCCAGGGCTACATCATCGCCCGCTGCGACTTCCAGTACGCTCACGGCTACGCCTTCATCAGCGACCTGGGTGCCCAGAAGTTGGCCCAGGGCTACCTGGCGTTGGTGATGAGCAGGCCGATCCTGTGGCGCAGCGGCGATTACAGCGAGGCGTTCGACCAGTAATCCAGGGGTTGGAGCCTGCGCGAGCAGGCCAGCTCAGGAAAGGGGGAGCCCACAAGGCTCCCCCTTAATTGTTTTCTTCAGCGGGGTACAAAAGGCTCCTGTGGGCTGAACCCGTCAGGTCGCCACTTCCTGGCTGGGAGGTGCTCATTCAAAAGGGGCAGTGAGCGGCCGCCTATAAGCGCGAGACACAGCAACTCATGCCGTCCGCCGACGCGGGGTGCACCCTGAAGGGGCGAGACATCAAAGCCCTCCAGGCCAAGGCGCTGTCCTGAAGCGGCTTGTGCAGTGCAGTTTGGAAGGCCGGGCTTAGGCGCATGCCTCCTCTGGCTTAGCTCTGAAAAGCCAGTCCGACGACCGCGACTTGGTGAGGAGAGACCCAGGGAGGCCACCCGGAGTGTGCCGGGGCTTATCGGTGGTTTAGTCGAACACTGGGACGCGTACGACAAGCCCGAGATGCTGTAGCGGATCGTGGGCGGCAATCCCAAAGGATCCGGCTGAGAGAGGCGTGAGCTCCAACCGAGCGAGAGAAGGCGGGGTGGATTGCGAGTTCGTTGACCAGGGAACCGCGTGGCCGGAGGCCTTTAGGGCGTTGCGCCGCGCCAGCTGCAAATCCGTCAATGGCACGGCAAGCTCTTGAGGAGGCACAGCTGCTCGGTAGCGGCTCTTGGAGGGGCTCCTGGACGGAGCTCCCGGCTCATCGAAGCACCGGCGAACAGGAGAGAAGACGAAATTGATGGTGCGCCCGGCGCGATTCGAACACGCGACCTTCTGGTTCGTAGCCAGACGCTCTATCCAGCTGAGCTACGGGCGCACCGTTTTCTAATACACAACTTAGCGACCAGCCGGGGGTATTGTCAACCACCTCCGATTCGGCGGGGCCCATACGCTCTGGGGCTCACGCATCGTACCGACCCGAGCTGACGCACCAACTCATAGCTAGCTGCCATAGCTGCCACGCACCCGCCACGTCTAGAGGATTTGCTTGCGCCAGGGTCTATATCCGCAAGCATTCCTCCAGGCGGTCGCTTTCACCCAGCCGGGCGTAACGTTTCGATCGGTTAACCCCAATTGGCCCGGCTGCTGGACGGTAATGCCGAGGCTTTACAAGCGGCCGGTTGGCCTCAGCCCCTCGGGCGTTTGGGCGCCGAAAGTTCTTCGGCGATTAGCTCCCGACTCTCGGGAGTGAGGGCCGGCTACGAAGAACTCTTGTTCGCGCGGTCTGGCTAAGCACGTCGCCCAGGGATGGATCGCCAAATGGGCAGTCACCGAAAGTAAGCTTGGGCTTAGCGTCCTAGGACCAAGCGGTTGGCCAATACCGCCTCGGTCTTGGTCAATGGGCTGCCAGCTAATCTCGGATGGGAGGCCGAATCCAGCCACTTGAGGGGCTCTGATGCTCCGGTGGATACGCACGGCGGGGGAGCATTGGCTAGCTTGCAGTGGGTTTGGCTGGCTGGCTCGGCTGTTACCGGGGAGGTGGAAGCCGAGAGGCGTTAAATGGGCTGACACCAGCAGGCTCGCTGCAAAAGGCCAAGTACTTACGGTGGAGCTGGCACGATTGGTCAGGGAGCTGTGGCTCGCTGGGGACCAAATTGAGGCACTGGTGCAGGCTGTGCTCCAGGCTTCGGTCAACGCTTGGGCCGGCGGGGGAGGGGCTGGTGGCGCTTGGTTAGTCGTGCGGAAAGGGACTTGGGTGAACTGGTACCACCTAAGGAACCCAGGCCAGCGCTTGGAGGTGGTGACGGCGGACGCTTGTCCGGCCTGGGTACGGAGAGCGCTGGACCGGTACTCGCATCGTAATGGGCCGGCACTCGCGAGCAAGTCGGACCACCAGGGTCACAGGTGGGCTTGGGCAAAAGGTAGGTCGGGTTGCGAAGTGTTGGTGGCTGCTCAGGACGGGGCGCCTGCGGCCGATCGGTGCCAGGCTCTGCTGATACTTGCTGGGCTTGCTGCGCTTGTGCTGGAACGCGAGCAGGAACGGCAGCGAGCTGAGCGGGCCCTGCAGCAGCGAGAAATACTCTTGCGGGAGATCCACCACAGGGTTAAGAACAACCTCCAAGTGATCTCGAGCTTGCTCAGCTTGCAGGCGCGTGCTGTTCAGGACCCATCGGTGGCAGAAGTGCTCGAGGATAGCCGGAACCGCGTGCGGTCCATTGCCATGCTCCACGAGCAGCTTTATCGATCGAGCGACGTCTTGCGAGTCAGTTTTGCGAGCTACGCCCGAAGCCTGGTGGGGGCGTTGTTTTCCGCTTACGGCGTGGACTCGGGCAAGGTCAGGTTGTTGCTGGAAGTGCCTGATGTGACGTTCGCCGTGGATACGGCTGTGCCTTGTGGGCTAATTCTGCAAGAACTGGTGAGCAACGCGCTCAAGCACGCGTTCACGGGGCGTCGCCAGGGCCGACTGGTAGTGGGTTTGGCGCGGCAGTCCAACGGCTTCTGGAGGCTTTGGGTGGAGGACGACGGTCCAGGTTTGCCACCGCAGTTCCAGTTGGACAGGACCCCATCGCTTGGTCTGCGCCTGGTCCGGGTCTTGGCGCAGCAATTAGAAGCACAGCTCTGGTGGGAGAACCACGGAGGCACGCGTTTTGTGATCGAATTCCCGGACCGCCAGGCTGGTGCGCTGGTCCACGACTGATTGGAGTTTGAGAAATGACTAAGCCAAAGATTCTGATTGTGGAGGACGAACAGGTAGTAGCGGCGGATATTCAAGACTGCCTGGAGCGGTTGGGCTACGCGGTGGTGGGTACCGCCGCTAGTGGGATTGCCGCAATTCGGAAGGCGGTAGAGGCCCAGCCGGATTTGGTGCTGATGGACATCCGGCTCAAAGGAGCGATGGACGGGATCGAGACGGCGCGGGAGCTGCACGCCCATCTGGACATACCCGTGGTGTTCTTAAGTGCCTACGCGGACGCCGAAATTCTAGAGCGGGCGAAGGGCGTCTGTCCTGCAGGGTACGTGCTCAAACCATTTGACGAACGCTCGGTTCGCTCCGCCATTGAGCTCGCCTTGCACAACCATCCCCGCACGAGGCGCATTGCCGGCGATGCCCGGCGCCTGGAGCTGGCCTTGAACGTCGTCGAAGACGGGCTGATCGTCACAGGGCCGGACGGGTGTGTTGCGGCCATGAATCACGCTGCAGAGGTGCTAACCGGCTGGCGACGGGAGGAGGCCCAGGGGAAAAAGATCGCCCAGTTACTCCCCCTGGTGAAACCTCAAGGCGGGCTCGCGGGTAACCTGTTTGCGGTCGCTGCCTATGAGCGTGAACCGCAGGTTTTGAGCGAGGGTTTGGAGCTGGTAACGCGGCAAGGTTGGCACCGTAGGGTTCAAGGGACGGTCACGCCTCTAATTGACGAAGAGCAGCGCCTAATTGGCTTAGCCGTCAAGTTCAGGGCGTTGCCCAGTCAGGCCACACGAGAGGCTGCCGCACCTGAACCGGTGCTCCTAGCCTCGCAACGCTTGCCAGGACGATTGGTCGAGGCTCTAGCTCTCGAACTGGTTGGGCGAGTAGAGAAGGCGCTCAAACGCCTGACCGATGCTGACACACCGGGCGGGCCAGAGTGGCAAGAAATCCGGAACCGGTTGGCGGTGGCCGGGGAGCTGGCTCGGCGCTTAGCAGTTTACGGGCAGCTCGGCGAACCTGCAATGCGCCCGTTGGAGCTAAACAGCTGGCTTGCGGAAGTGGGACCGTTAGCGACGCTGGTTGCTGGAAACCCCACACGGCTGAGTCTGCGTTGCGAGAATTCGAGCCTGCATGTCTGTGCGGATCCAATGCGGCTGGAATGCGCGATCCTCGGTGCCATTGCCGAAATGTGCTCGCAGCCGGACGGCTCGGTCGAGCTGACAACCGGTCGCACACGGTTGCTGGAGGCCTTTGCCCGCGCATTCACCCGCCTGGAGCCTGGCGAGTACGCGTCGCTGCAGCTCGTTGGCCCCGGCTTGCCCCAGCCGGTCTGGGCTTCGCTGGAGCATGACTTGCGAAGCCTCGTGTGGCCGATGAGTGGGGATGTCCATCTGGAGAAGACTGCCCAGGGGACTTGCGTAGAGGTGTATTTGCCATTGGCAGCGGGCGAGGAGAAGCGCTGATAGTGTTGTGCTACTCGAAACTGGCCAACCGCCCAGGCCATGGCCGTGGGACGGTCAATTCGTTTGCTCAAACTCATGCAGTTCGAAGATTGACTCGAATGGGCAGCCGAGGTCCCTTTCAATGTGCTCGCGGGCGCCTTCGCCGCGATCAACCAGACTGATCACTCCGAGCACTGTCCATCCCGCGCGGCGGCATGCCGCTACTGCCTGCGCTGCAGAAGCCCCGGTGGTAGCTACGTCCTCCACAACCACGACCTTGAGGGGTTGACCCGTTTCGATCCCCTCGATTTCCCGCTGCATACCGTGCTTTTTGACTTCCTTGCGCACGATGAACGCATGGATCGGGCGTCCCGTATTCAGACTCTCCCGAGCCACGGCCACAGCGATCGGGTCTGCCCCCAGCGTCAAGCCACCTACCGCGTCGGGTTCCCAGCCGCGTTCCTGGATTTTGGCTAGAAACAGGCGCCCCACCAAAGGGATGGCCTCGGCGCGTAGCGTGGTCAAGCGGGCGTCCACGTAAACATTGCTCCTGCGGCCACTGGCCAAGACAAACTCGCGGCCACGCTGGATGGAGTAAGCCATGAGCAGGCGCTTCAAAGCCTCGCGGTCCTCTTGCAGCCCCATGGTTCACCTTCCGTCTGAACCGTGTTTGCGGCTCAGCTCCGAGTTTTTTCGAACTCCCAGGCGGTGCGGATCATGTCCTCCAAACGGGTGTAGACCGGTCTCCAATTCAGCGTGCGCTGGATTTTCTCCGGACTTGCCACCAGCACGGGCGGATCACCCAGCCGCCTGGGGCCGATCTGGTAAGGCACTTGTTTGCCCACGACTGTTTCTGCTGTGCGAACGACTTCCATGACCGAATGCCCCTTGCCTGTGCCCACGTTGAACACTTCCGAAGGACCACCTTGGAGCAGCCAGTCCAGAGCCGCTAAGTGTGCTGTGGCTAGGTCGCTGACGTGTACATAGTCGCGTATGCACGTCCCGTCAGGTGTTGCGTAGTCATCGCCGAAAATCGTGACCGGTTCTCCAGTGCGGGCGGCCCGAAGGACGAGAGGGATCAAGTGGGTCTCTGGGTCGTGCTCCTCGCCCAAACCACTTCCGGGCTCGACGCCACAGGCATTGAAATAGCGTAGGGAGATGCTGCGCAGGCCCCGACACCGGTCCATCCAAGTTAGCATTCGCTCTACCATGGCTTTGGATTCACCGTAAGGGTTGACTGGCGCGACCGGGTTGTCTTCCGGGATGGGCACTTCCCTGGGGACCCCGTAAACAGCAGCACTCGATGAAAACACTAGGTACCGCACGCCAGTCTCGGTCATGGCATTCAGCAAAGAGACGGTTCCTGCCACGTTGTTGTCGAAGTAGATCTCGGGCTTTTCCATCGACTCACCCACATACGCATACGCCGCGAAGTGGATTACCGCGTCGATGGCTTCCTGGCGGAGCAACTTTGCCAGTGGCCTGGTCTCGCGGATGTCGAGCACGCGCAATCGTGCGGGGTCGACATAACGCCGATGGCCTCGACAAAGGTTGTCGACTACTATGACCTCGTGGCCTGCCCGCAGAAGGAAATACACGGTGTGCGCGCCTATATAGCCCGCGCCGCCGGTCACCAAGATTCGTGCCATGCGCCCTCGCTTTTCGGACTGTACTAGGATGGGATGACCTGAAGCTTCCATTATGCCAACCGGAGCCGAGTTGTTCGTTGAGACATTGGCCGAGCTGGGTATCAGGACAGTGTTCACACTGGTGGGGGACCACCTGAACCAAGTGCTCAGTTGTGCGTCCCGCGCTGGGTTTCGCATTGTCGGTGTGCGACACGAATCGGCTGCGGTGCACGCGGCGGACGCCTTGGCTCGCCTGCAGCGCCGGCCGGCGGTGGCGCTGGTGACTGGCGGCCCAGGGCACACGAACGCTGTTACGGGAATCGCCACGGCAGCTGCTGTCGGCAGCCCGGTGATTGCGGTGAGTGGTGCGCCTCCGCAAGCTCAAGCGGGAAGGCCGGGGTTTCAAGTCATCGATCAGGTCTCGATCGTGCGGCCATTGGTCAGATGGGCGGCGGAAGTGCAGCGGCCAGACCAAATACGCTACTTCGTCACGCGTGCCTATCAGGAAGCCAACGCGCCGCGCAAAGGCCCGGTGCACCTGACGGTTCCGGCGGATGTCTTCGCAGGTCAGGTGGCCCAGCCACTGCCAGGT
>JAUQPO010000135.1 GCA_030550335.1 Acidobacteriota bacterium | reverse complement strand
CAATACAAAGAGCCGGGCCACCCGATCGATATCGGCACGGCGCTGCTGCCACAGTTTCTCAAAGCGGCCGACGAGATCAGCCAGGAGTTGCAATTGGCCGAGCCGATCCCCAAGCTGGCAACCCTAGTGGCAACCAGCCCTATCGATGCCGCAATCCATGACGCTTACGGCAAGTTGCACGGCCTGAACTGTTACCGCACTTACGGCCCGGATTTCCTGGGACGAGACCTATCGCACTACCTCAACCAGGAGTTCCGGGGCGAATACCTGGACCGGTACGTGCTGAAAGATCCCAAGCCGCGGATGCCGCTCTACCACCTGGTAGGCGCGCTCGACCCGCTGACCGAGGAGGACATCAAGCAGCGCATCAACGACGGCTTGCCGGAGACGCTCCCGGAGTGGATTCACTACAGCGGTCTTACCCATTTGAAGATCAAACTGACGGGCGACGACCTGGACTGGGATGTCGAGCGTGTCATTCGTGTGGATCGGGTCGCCAGCGAAGCCCAGAAGCAGCGCGGCGTCGACCGGTGGTACTACTCGCTGGATTTCAACGAGCGGTGCCCGAGCGTCGAAGCCCTCATGGAGTTTCTGCGACGAGTTAAGGAGCGGGCTCCTCAGGCCTTCGAGCGTATCCAGTACATCGAGCAGCCCACCAAGCGGGACTTGAAAGCTGACCGGCATAACGTAATGCACCAAGCGGCAAAGCTCAAGCCCATCGTCGTCGACGAGTCGTTGACGGATTTCGAAATGCTCTTGCTAGCGCGCGAGATGGGCTACAGCGGGGTAGCATTGAAAGCTTGCAAGGGACAGACCGAATCGTTATTGCTGGCGGCCGCCGCGCAAAAGTACCGCATGTTCCTCTGCGTACAAGATTTGACTTGTCCAGGTGCTTCTTTGATCCACTCGGCCGGCCTGGCCGCTCACATCCCGGGTGTCGCCGCCATCGAAGCCAACGCTCGCCAGTACGTGCCCGCCGCCAATAAGGGTTGGGAAGAGCGTTTCCCAGGCGTTTTTGACGTACGTGATGGGTACGTCAACACAGGCATCTTAACCGGGCCGGGTCTGGGCGCGGTTTGAACCGACGTCCTAAAGCCAAGAGGCCGAGGCTCTCTACCTTCGGCGAGAGGTGCGAGGCCCAGCTCGTCACATCCCTAACTTCAATGGAGAGCCGAATCGCCACCATACTGACACTGGCGACCGGCCTCGAACATGGCCACTACATTTTCGGGTGGGACATCCGGCTGAATATTGTGGACTGCAGCCAGCACCCAGCCGCCTCCCCTCCCCAGAATGTCAAACAGCCTTCTGACCTCTGCACGGACCTGCTCCGATGTTCCATGAGGGAGCAACCTCTGGCTATCGAGTCCACCCCAAAATGCGATCCGGTCGCCAAATTCGCGCTTCAGGCGCTCGGGGTCCATATTGCGCGCGCTCACCTGCACAGGATTCAGGGCGTCGATGCCGATTTCAATGAAGTCATTGATGTAAGCGTAAACCGAGCCGCAAGTGTGGTAGAGAATCTTCGCCTTCGTGTGCGCTCGGATGGACTCAACGATCCGTTCCTGGTAAGGCCGAATAAGCTTCCGGTACGTGGACAAGGAGCAGATGGGACGGTCTTGCAAGCCTACGTCGTCGCCGAACGCTACGATGTCGATCAAGTCACCGATCAGTTGAAGTGCGCGCCGGTTCATCTCGAGCAAATTTTCGAGGACCGCCTCCATCAGGCAGCGGAAGAGATCCTGGTCGCCGGCTAGATCGCAATACCAGTCCTCAAACCCACGCAAGTACTGGGTTTGGTGGACGAGATGGTAACGCGCGTTGTAAATCACTGCGTAGTCGGTTTCCTCTTTCAAGTAGCGGGCGCGTTCGCGCAAGCCGCGGAACCGGCCGGGATCGGTAGGGTCCGGGAAAGGGTAGCGTGCGATGTCGGCAGCTGTAATCGCGCCCGCCAAGGGGCTAACACGCAGTTCGTAGTAATGGCAACCTGGCGGTTGCACCCGGATCACACCCCATTCATCGCGCCAGGACCCATCGGGCAAAATTGCTTCGGAGCTTCTGTCTGGGCTGCCCAGCGAGACCCCGCGGGCGTCGACGTCCAGATATTGAAGGACCCGCTCGTCGAGCTCATAAAGTTGCTGCATCCGGTCGACCAGCGGGCCGGTATCCCCGAACCCCAGGTATTTGGTGAGGCTTTCGTAAGCCGGGCGAACCATCCCAGTGAAGCGAGTACTCCCTAGGTCCATAGGCAGGCGGTCGGGCTCGCGATGCTCAAGCGCGGCCAGCAGGCGCTCCCGGTGAGTCATAGACACACTTTTGCTTTTACCATGCCTGTGGCGGATTCCAGGCTGCAAATGCAGACGGAGAGAGAGTGAGGCTAGCGAGCGGGATCGGGTTGCAGCGGGGCGGAGTCTCTAGATAGAATGCGAAGTAAGTGAGCACTCACTTACAGGCCGTCCCAAAACGCGAACGCCTCGACGCGGAACAGCGTCGCGCTCGCATCGTCGAAACCGCTATCCAACTCTTTGCTGACAAGGGATTCCGCGGGACCACCACGCGTGAGCTGGCTACTGCCGTCGGCGTCACCGAAGCGGTCCTTTACCAGCACTTCCCGTCAAAACGCGATCTCTACGAAGCGATCCTGCAACGCATCGTGCGAACTGAGGAGACCCACCCGGACGAGCTCCTCCAGCGGGCTTGCGAACGGGGTGACGATCTAGCGTTCTTCAAACGGCTCGCGCAACTGGTTCTGGACTGGCACGAACAAACTCCTGCACTCTTACGGCTGGTGCTCTATGCTGCACTGGAAGGCCACGAGCTCGCGCAGCTGTTCTTCGAACGCCAGATCCTGCGTTACTACGACATGGTGACGCGCTATGTCCAGCGCCGCCAGAATGAAGGGGCGTTGCGGCGCATGGACCCCAAACTCGTAGTGGGCATCTTCACGGGGATGATCGGGCACTTTGTCTTCATGAAGGTTGTCTTTGGTGCGGATTTATTGGGCGCAAACCGCGACGCCCAACTCAACCGGCTCGTGAGCGTCTTTTTAGAAGGGGTGCGGACGCAGGTTCCCAACCGCCGAAAGAAATACACCACCCGGAGGAAAGCGTGAGAATCCAGCGGTCATGGATTGGAATCCTAGCGACACTGCTCGTGCTGCTCGGTGCCTGTAACCGGAGACAAACCGCCTCCCCTGTAAAGGCCGTTTCCGGAGAACAGGCGGTGGTGCCCCGGGTTCGAATCGTTCCAGTGGGTACCCGGGATGCGGAGCGCAGCATTTCTGTGACGGGGTCACTGATCGCCGACGAGGAGGTCACCGTATCGACTAAAGTGGCGGGACGCATCGCCCGCGTTCATGTGGATTTCGGTCATACCGTCCGGCGGGGGCAACTGCTGGCAGAGATCGACGATCGGGACTACCGAATCCAGCTCGATCGGGCTCGCGCAGGATTGGCTCAAGCTCTCGCACGTCTGGGGCTGAAGCCGGAAGAAGCCGATCGCATCCCGCCGACGACACCGGCGATCGAGCAAGCTCGAGCGCTGCTTGAAGACGCCCGGACTCAATTCGAATCCGCCAGGCAATTAGTGGAAACGGGTGATATCCCCCGTCAGCGCTTCGTGCAGCTGCAAAAGGCTTATGAGGCTCGTAAAGCGGCATTGGAAGCTGCCGAGTACGAGTTCCGCGCCGCTTTGGCCGCAGTCCAAGCCATGAAGGCCGAGGTGGCGTTCGCCGAAGAACAACTCCGGGAGACGCGCATTGTCGCTCCCTTCGACGGGGCGGTCACCGAACGACTGGCCTCGCCAGGTCAGTATGTTCGGCCGAACGATCCGATCGTGCGGTTGGTCAAATCGTGGCCACTGCGCGTTCGTGCCGAGGTGCCCGAGCGGGCGGTAACAGCTGTGCGGCCCGGGAACGAGATCACCTTCCGCACGGAGGCGGTCCCCGACACCGAATTTCGTGCTGTGGTGCGGCAAGTGAACCCGGTGCTGGACGCCAGAGCGCGGACGCTGACCGTGGAAGCTGTTCTTAAGCAGCCCGATCAGCGCCTGCGGCCTGGCATGTTCGTGCAAGTCAAGCTGACGCTCGGTGTCGATCGCGGGGTGATCGTCGTGCCGCGCCAGGCAGTTTACACGATCGGTGGGCTATCGAAAGTGTTTCTGGTCCGCGACGGCACCGCCCGGGAGCGACAGGTCACCCTAGGACGGGATTTCGGTGACTGGATCGAGATCCAAGCCGGCGATGTCCGACCCACTGACTGGGTAGCCATTGGTGCTTTGGAAAACTTGGTTGATGGCATGAAGGTCCAAGCGGAGCGGGTGCCCCCGGGAAGGAGCTGAGCCATGCAAAAGCTGGCAGAGATCTGCGTACGCCGGCCAGTTTTCGCCACCATGCTGATCTTGTCGCTGGTGGTACTGGGCTTGAATGCTTACCGAAAGCTCGGCATAGACTTCTTCCCCAAAGTTGAATTCCCGATCGTTACGATCACCACGACCTTGCCTGGGGCGTCACCGGAAGAGGTCGAGAGTGAAATCACTCGGCGGATCGAGGAAGCAGTCAACACGGTCGACGGGATCGACGACCTGAGCTCGATCTCCGCCGAGGGGATCTCCATCGTGTACGTGCAGTTTGTGTTGGAAAAGGATCCGGACGTAGCCGCCCAGGAAGTCCGAGACAAGATCAACGGGATCTTGGGTGATCTCCCGCGCGATGCCAACCTGCCCGTCATTCAAAAGATCGCCACCGACAGCGCGCCGGTGTTGACCATTGCCTTTGCCGCGCGGCGCGATCTGCGCGAGGTTACCAAGCTGGTTGACGACCGCATCAAGAAGAACCTGGAATCCGTAGCTGGAGTTGGCGAAGTCCGTTTCGTGGGGGAACGGGAGCGACAGATCCAGGTTTGGGTGTATGGGGATCGGCTCGAAGCTTACAACTTAAACATCGAGCAAGTCCGGCAGGCGCTAATTGCCCAGAACGTTGAAGTACCCGGCGGGCGGATTGAGCAGGGCACACAGGAGCTGGTAGTACGCACTTTTGGCCGCATCACACGCCCGGAGGAATTTGAGCAGATCGTCGTCGCTCAAGTCAACGGCAGGCCGGTTCGGATCCGCGACATTGGCTACGTGGTCGATGGCGTCAAAGAGCCGCGGTCGCTTGCGCGGGTCAACGACAAACCTGCGGTGGTCCTAGAGGTCCGCAAGCAGGCGGGTACGAACACGCTGGACGTCATTAAGCGCATCAAGGAGCGGATCGAACAGTTGCGCCCCTCCCTGCCGCCGGATTTTCAGATCACCTACGCTCTGGACCAGTCGCGGTTCATTGAAGAATCCTTTCGAGCAGTCCAAAGGCACCTGATCGAGGGAGGGTTCTTCGCGGCTTTTATCGTCCTACTGTTCATCCGGAGTTGGCGCTCGACGCTGATCGCCGCAGTGGCCATCCCTACGTCCATCATCTCCAGCTTCACGCTGATGGACTGGATGGGCTTCTCGTTGAACCAGATCACGATGCTGGCGCTGGTGCTGGTGGTCGGCATCGTCATCGATGACGCGATAGTCGTTCTGGAGAACATCTTCCGCTTCATGGAAGAAAAGCGGATGCCCCCGATGCAAGCAGCCATCGAGGCCACGCGAGACATCGGCCTGGCGGTCTCGGCTACTACTCTCAGCCTGGTGATTATCTTTTTGCCGCTGGCGATGATGGGCGGGCTGGTCGGCCGGTTCTTGTCCAGCTTCGGCTACACGGCGGCTTTCGCCATTATGGTTTCGCTGCTGGTGAGCTTCACGCTCACTCCCATGCTGTGTTCTCGGTTTTTGCGAGTCGACCGGGAGGGCGACAGCCCGGCAACTCGCCAGACGTTGCTTTACAGGGCCATAGCCACGCCTTATCGCGCCATGTTGCGATGGTCAATGAACCACCGCAACGTGGTGATGGCGCTGGCCACCTTGATCGCTCTGTCGACCATCCCGCTGGCCATCTTTATTGGGAAAGACTTTTTGCCCACGGACGATCAGAGCGAGTTCCAGGTCAGCGTCCGCATGCCCCCAGGGACCTCACTCGAGGGGACTTCGGAAGCCCTCAAGCGTGTAGAGAAGGAGCTGCGCCAGCTGCCGGGGGTGAAAGATCTGGTCACGGTCATCGGTGCCGATATACGACGACAGGTCGACCGCGGGTCTGTGATCGTCGAGCTGGTGCCACCAGAAGAGCGGCCGTATACCCAGCGGCAACTCATGGATATGGCTCGTCAACGGCTCGCCCGCTTCCGTGACATGACCATCAGCGTCCAATTGCCTTCGCTCATCAGTGGGGCGGAGCGTTACGACCTACAGTTTGTGATCCGGGGCCCTGATCTTAACCGGCTGAACCAGTATGCGATGGCGATTATGGAACGGCTGCGACAGGTGCCGGGCGTGGAAGACCTGCAAAGCAGTTACGAGTCCGGTAAACCCGAACTCCGCGTTGCCATCAACCGGGACAAAGCAGCGGAGCTCGGGGTCAGCGTAGCGGCGGTGGCGAATGCCATTCGTGTATTGGTGGGTGGCGATGACCAAGTCACGACGTATCGAGAGGGAGAGGATCGCTACCCAGTCATGCTCCGCGTCGACGAGAGTTTTCGTAACTCTCCGGATGCCCTTGAGCGTCTTTACGTGCCCTCCATCAGCCTCGGTAATGTGCCGCTGGCCAGCGTGGCTCGGTGGGAAAAGGCGGAAGGCCCCATCCAAATCAGCCGGCGCAACCGGCAGCGAGCAGTGGTGATCACAGCCAACCTCGGCCAGGGCCAGTCGCTGGGGAACGTACTACAGATCCTGGACCGCGTCGTTGCGGAGCTGAACATGCCACCGGAGTACCAAACCGGCCTCATCGGCCAGTCGCGCGAGTTCGGCCGTACCGCTGCTACCTACGGCGTGACGTTCCTTCTCGCCATCGTTCTAATGTACATGGTCCTAGCGGCTCAGTTCGAAAGTTTCATCGACCCGGTGACGATCTTGCTCAGCGTGCCGCTCGCGGTTCCATTCGGCTTGCTTTCCCTAATGCTGGCGGGTGAAACCTACTCGCTGATCTACAGCTCCATCGGGATCTTTCTCCTGATCGGTATCGTCAAGAAGAACTCAATCCTTCAGATCGATCACATCAAGGCGCTCCGGCGCGAAGGCTTGCCGCGCCTGGAGGCGATTTACCGAGGGTGTGAAGACCGCTTGCGTCCCATACTGATGACGACCTTCTCGCTCGTGGCGGGGATGATTCCGTTGGCCGTGGGTGGTGGAGCTGGCTCCGGCTCGCGGCGCACGGTGGCCATAGTCGTGATCGGTGGCCAGATGCTCTGCCTGCTCATCACGCTGTTGGTCACGCCCGTGGCTTACTCCATTTTCGACGATATCGCCCAATCGCCGGCTTGGGGCCGAGTGGCTTCAGTACTGAACCGTAGCGGCCTGGCTTTACGCCGCGCGTGGGCTGGAGTGACGAGCTTAGTTCGGTGAGCCAGGCCCAACAAAAGGAGGAAACATGAACGCCAAGTGGTGCGTGGCAGGCTGGATAATACTGCCGATTTTCGCCCAAAACCAGGTGCCCGTGCGAGTGGGCGTCGGGGTTATTCAACGCCAGCTGTCACTCGGAGAGGCCATCGAGTTGGCTCTGCGGAATAACGCCGAACTGGAAGTCGAACGCATCAACCTGGCCACCGCCGAGCAACAGCTGGTCGGAGCCCATGCGTTTTTGGACACGCGCCTGCGTTGGGCACCTCGCCTAGAAAATCGGAATATCCCCACCTCTTCCACCCTCATCGGCGTCGACGGCAAGCTGGTGGAGAAAGTCCATGCCGAGAACTTCTACCTCGACCAGCGCTTGCCGTGGCAAGGCATGGCCTTGAGCTTAGCCTTCGAGAACACGCGGCAGTCCACTACGAATCCTTTTGTCTCGCTGAATCCCTACTTAACATCGAGCTTGGGAGTCAACTTGAACCTGCCTTTACTGCGCAACCGGAAGATCGATCGGGAACGGGCGAACGTGCGGGTTTCCGCCCGGCAGGTGGAAATCTCAGAGCTAGCATTGGAACTGCGGGTCATCGACATTGTGCGCCGGACGGCGGAAGCGTACTGGGATCTGGTGGCCGCCCGCCGGGGCGCAGAGGTAGCAGCAGATGCAGTGCGGTTGGCGCGGGACCAACTGGAGCGCACCCGGCGAATGATCGACAGTGGCACGGTGGCACCCGTGGAGCTCGCTGCTGCTCAAGCGGAACTGGAAAGGCGGATCGATACCTGGTACAGCGCCATTGGTGCAGTCACCCAACTTGAAAATGCACTTAAACTCCTGATCGCAGAGAGCCGCCACGATCCGATCTGGAACGATGAAATCGTACCCACCAGCGTCGACATGCTCGACCCGTCCATCGAGGCAGAACTCCCCAAAGCGATCCAAGTGGCCCTGGCCAGGCGACGGGAGCTGAAACAATTGGGGGAACAAAAGGCTATCGCCGAGATCCAAAAGGAGCTAGCCCAAGATCAGCTGAAACCTCAGATCAACCTGGTGGCCGGTTACATGATCTCTGGGCTCGCCGGGGTAATGGT
>JAUQPO010000134.1 GCA_030550335.1 Acidobacteriota bacterium | reverse complement strand
TTTTTGAGGGCCAGGTGCGGGCGGCCTTAGAGCGAGCCGTCCGAGAGCAAGGCAAACAGCAGTTTAGCGACTACTTGCGACGTTCCAACCAGGCCATCAAAGGCATAGCCATCGCCGAACCGGAACAGCTCGCCCCTGATACAGTCCGCGTGCGGGTCGAGTACGTCTACAGCGACCGCAACGAAGCGCAACTGATCGAGCTGCGACTCGTCAATGGCAAGTGGTTGATAGGGCGCCTGGGGGAAATTCAGCGCGTGCCCACTCCGATCCCTTACGGAACGCCCGTGGAGTGACTGCAGCCCCAGCCTCGCAGCTTAAACCTGGAATGAGCTACCGCATCCGCAGGTCCGGACCACGTTCGGATTGTCGAACTTGAATCCGGAGCCGTGGGGTGTCTCCACGTAATCGACTTCGGCGCCGTCCAGGTAAAGCATACTGACCTGGTCGATGAAAACCTTGAGGCCGTCGAAGTCGTAAACCTTGTCTAACATCTGCTGTTGGTTTTCGAAAGCCATCGAATAGGTGAAGCCAGAGCAGCCGCCGCCGACAACCGCGATGCGCAAGCCTGCCGGCTTGGGATCCTGAGTCTCCATGATTTCCTTGACCTTAGCGACTGCTCGTGGGGTCATACGCAGCATAAGCCTGGGCCTCCTAGACGATATTGTACAGTTTCCAGGTTGCTCGCCCGCTCCTGTACACTAACTCAGACGCGCCTAGCCAGCTCAGAGATGCAGCCCCAGGGGCAGTTATGGCAGAATCACGCCTGAGCCCTCCAAGTCGAGCAAGGGCTAGTGACGCGGGTGGGCCAACGTGCTGAAACCGAAGCGCCAAGGGGCGCGTCCCTCAGTCAGAGCCAATGGCGACGACCACCAGTGCGGTTCCGTTGGTCCCAGCGGTCCCTTGTGTAGAGGCCAGGCTCCGAGTGAACGAACGACATACGGATGAATTCCAGCTGGTGCGAAGGATCCAGGCGGGCGATGAGTCGGCCTTCCGAGAGCTCGTCGAGCGCTACCAATCAAAGGTCTACTCGGTCATCTACGGTATCCTGCGGAACCGGAACGACGCCGAAGACATCGCCCAACAGGTCTTTGCGAAAATCTATTTTTCCATCAAGAATTTCGATTTCCGCAGTACCCTGCTCACCTGGATCTACAAGATCACCGTTAACGAGTGTTACGACTACCTACGCAAAAAGCGGGTGCGCAAGCTTGTCTACGAGAGCGATTTCACCGAGGAAGACCTGCGGCAGCTGGAAAACACCGAGGAACCGGTCGAGCAGGTCCGTCCCTTGGACACCAACCTGGCTCAGCGGGATTTGGCGAGGAAGCTTTTGGCGAAACTCTCCGAGGAAGATCGTACGTTGCTGCTGTTGAAGGAGGTCGAGGGCCATTCCATTGAGGAACTGGCCCAAATGACGGGACTGAATCAGAACACGATTAAAGTGAAGTTGTTCCGCGCCCGCCAGAAGCTACTGAGAGCCGCGCGCGAAATGACAGCGCTTCCCCCGCGCACGGCAGCGGCCGCGGCGGGCGGCTCGGCTCCCAATGCAACCAATGAAACCAGCGGCGAAACAAACCACTAATTCAGGTTCCGGCATCCGGCCGGACCGGAAGACGGTTACGGTAAGAGGGAGGAAGCGATGCACCAGCCGATCCGAGAGTACCTTGAGGAGTACCTTAGCGGCTCTGCGGGCTCTATGAGCCGGCTGCAGGTAGAGAGTCACCTAGGCGCGTGTGCTGCCTGTCGCCGGGAACTGGAGCTCATGCAATGGCAGGCAGAGCTGCTGAGGACCCTGCGCCCGCCAGCCGAAGTGACTCCTCCGCCAGGATTCTACCAGCGGGTCATGGATCGGATCCAGGCTCAGAAGCAGGTCTCGGTTTGGTCCGCGTTCGTTGATCCGGTATTTGCTCGCCGCCTGGCCTACGTTTCTCTGACATTGCTGGGCTTGTTCGGAGCCCTGTTAGCAGGCAGCGCGCGCCGGAGTTCGTTCGAGGCGATGGGACCCGAAATGATGCTGGCGGAAGAAGCTCCGGCCCCACCTTTTGGCGTGGACCAGGAGCGGGATCGTAACGTCGTGCTGGTAACCTTGGCCACGTACGAGCACTAAGGGGTAGGGGGATGAGGCCAGCGAACTGCCCCTCATGGAGCCACCCGCGGGTGATCTTGCTGTTGCTGCTGGTATTCCTTTGCGGCTCTGTAGTAGGGGCAGTAGCCGTGCGCTACACCTTGAAGCCAAAGGTCGCAGCCGGACCGACCTACTGGGCCAGTTCCGGGGTGGAGGTCTCGCTGAAGCGGCTGGAAAAGGAACTCAACCTGACGCCAGAGCAATCCCGCCAGATCGCCCAAATTTTGGATGACTTCGTGAAGTACTACCACACCTTGCAAGCACAGATGGAAGAAGTCCGCGCGACGGGAAAAGCGAAAATCCTCGAGGTGCTCAACCCGGAGCAAAGAGAAAAGTTCCAAAAGCTAATCAAGGAAGCCCACCGTTGATCGCATTGGCCTGAGGGTTGAACGGGTCAGCCGCAGGATCCCACCGAAAGTGGCTGGCCAGGGCGGCTTACAATACACAGCGGAGGTTTCAGCCATGGCCGCCGCCCATGTTACTCCTTTTAGCGGGTCTTGGTACCCCGGAGAACCGCAGCGCTTGAACGACCTGTTGGATCGCCTGTTTTCCACCTCCGCGCAACGGCGCAGCGCATACGTGCTGAAGGGCGGCAGGGCGTTTGTCGTTCCGCATGCCGGCCTGGTGTATTCCGGCAATGTAGCGGCTGCAGTATACCGCCACCTCCAAGCTGACCAACCCGAACGCGTAGTCATTCTGGGATTCCCGCACCGCGGAGCTCCCCCAGGGGTATATGTGCCCCAATTGGATCGCTACCGCACACCCATAGGAGACGTCAGTGTGGACAGGGAGGCGTGTGAGCGTCTGGTCGAACGCGGACCCTTTGCCTGGCGGCGCGAGGACCAGCTATGTGATCACTCGGTGGAGATCCAGCTCCCCTTCCTCCGGCGCGCAGTCCCTGAAGCACGGATCGTACCTCTCTACGTCTCCTCGCTTTCGCGGGAAGAACGACAGCAAGCAGCGCAAACCCTGCTGGAGTTAGCCGACTCATCGACCGTGTTCCTGGCCAGCTCGGATTTCACCCACTATGGCGCGGCGTTCGCTTACCAACCCTTCCCGGTCGATCGCTTGACGAGCGAGCGCATCCGTAGATTGGACTTCAAATTCATCGAAGCAGCCAGCTCTCTGGATCCAGAATTCTTTATCCGCGAGCTCCGCAAGGAATCTGCTACGGTTTGTGGGCGAGAGCCGATTGCCTTGTTGCTGGAGTTGTTGAGGCAATTGGATGTCACCGATGACGTTTTCCAACGGACGCTGGATTACGAGACCTCAGGGGACATCACGGGAGACTGGAGTCACTGCGTCAGCTACGCGGCATTAGGCTACTTTCCTTGGAAAGCGTTCTTATTGAGCGAGGAAGACCAGCAGCTCCTTCTCGAAAGTGCGCGGAAGACACTGGAACATTACCAAGCTACAGGCAAAGCCGAGCCGATCCTGCCCTCTCGGATGACGGAGGCCTTGCACCGACCGGCAGGGGTCTTTGTCACGCTGCACCGCCACGGACAACTGCGCGGCTGCATCGGGCGCTGTGAGCCGGAGATGCCTCTGGCCGAGCTCGTCCCTCGCATGACGTTGGCGGCTGCGTTGGAGGATCCGCGGTTTGCTCCAGTGGGACGAGACGAAACGGATCTCGAACTGGAGATCTCTGTGCTCTCGCCATTAAAATTGCTCACCGACCTGAGCCGGTTCCGCGTCGGTGTGGATGGCGCGCTGCTGCGCACCAATGGCCACTCCGGATTGTTGCTGCCCCAAGTCGCCGAAGGGCGCAAGTGGGCTGCGGAAGACTTTTTGCGTGCTCTGGCCACGAAGGCCGGTGTGAGCCCTGACGTCTATCGTGATGGGAACACCCGGGTGTATGTGTTCCGGGCGCAAATTATCCGCTGAGGCAACTGATGAGTGTGAACCTAGCGAGCACACTCATCGTTGGACCTGCCGGGTCGGGCAAGACTCAGCGGGTTTTTGAAGAGCTCCGTCAGCAAGCTCGCGTCTCCGCCCGCTCCGTCATCCTGTTGGTGCCTACGGCGACCCTTGCGGAGCATTTACGACACCAAGCCGCTCGGCAGCGCCTCGGCGTCCCGCCCAGCGCGATAACCACGTTGTACGAGTTCGCCCACCGGTTTCCAACCGACTGTCAGCTGGCCTCGCGCGCAGCGCTGGCCATTGTGCTCGAACAATGCTTGAGCGAGCGTACCCCTAAGCTTTTCGCACCGATTGTTCAGTCACGCGCCTTCCGCAACCAGCTCCTGAATGTGATCCAAGAGCTCTCGCTCGCAGGGTGCAGGCCTGAAGATCTGGTCGCATCGCTCGATGCGGCCACCCCGCCTCCAGTGGAGGCTCTGGCCGACGTGTACCAGCGTCTGTGCTGGAGGTTGGCAGCAAAAGGGCTGGCTTTGCGGGGCCAGTTTTTGGCGTCTGTGTGCGACACGGTGCGCCGCGCCGGGCTGGCACCCATTAAGACTGTTCTGATCGATGGTTTCTATCGGTTTTCACCCGTTGAGCTCAACCTGGTCCGGACTCTGGCGTTGCATGCGCGGGTACTCCTGACTCTGCCTGACTGGGAAGGAGCGCGAGCTGCGCAAGAAGAGCTTTGCCAGGCCGGGTTCCGACAAGAATTGCTGCGCCGCATTGCTCCTCCGCCCCGGGTAACCCTGATCCGAGCGTTGAACCGGCAGCAAGAGGTGGCCGAGATCGCCCGCCGGATCATCGAATTCGCCCGGCAGGGTATTGCCTATCGGGAGATCGGCGTGATCGTAAGGGGCGTTGAGCCCTACACTCCTTTGATCCGCCGGACGTTCGAGCGTTTCGGTCTCCCCGCGCGATTTTACTTTCGCGAGCCACTGGACCGTCATTCCCTATTTGAGATCCTCTATGTGGGCGTCGCTGCTGCCCGAGAGGCGTGGCCCTGGGAGCGGGTGATCGAGCTAGTGGGGCTATTAGGACATGAGCAGCTCGACCACCTGGAACAACGCGTCCTTGAGCGCATCCCCGAGCACGTGGTCGAAGACGAGGCGTGGAGAAGATCGCCGAGAAAGTTCCAAAGCTGGTGCCAGGAGCTTGAAGCTTTGGTGGCAAGCGCAGGCCACGAACTGCGAGCTGTAGCTGAATGGAACCAGCGGTTAGAGGTGCTGGCAGCATTACTGGTGCCCACAGAGATTGATGACCAGGTGCCCTTTGACCGCAGCCGAGCGTGGGCCAGCCACGCAGCAGCGTGGAAGGCCTTCCGGGATACGCTAGAAGAACTCGAACGAGTATCGGGATCTGAACCGTTGGACTTCGCAACCTATTGGCGCCTCCTCGAGCAGGCCGTCCAGGCAACCTCCTACACGCCTCCAGATCGCCGCCGGAACGTTATCCATGTGCTGGATGCTCATGAAGCTCGCCAATGGCGCCTCCCGGTGGTCTTCGTCTGCGGCTTGGTGGAAGGGGAATTTCCCCGGCACGTCCTCGACGATCCCTTACTGGGTCATGAATCCCGTTTATGGCTAGCCCAAAAAGGCTGGCGCTTGCGCCAGCGACCGGACTGGGAAATCGAGGAGGAATTCCTGTTCCATACAGCTCTCAGTCGGGCGGATCACCAGCTGGTCGTGTCCTATCCAGTCCAGGATCTGGAGGGTTCGAGCTTAATGCCAGCATTTTCACTACAGCACGTTTGGGCCGGCTGGAGCCCGACATTCGCGCAGCCGGTGTTTCCCCAACCTGCCCGCTCGTCCGCGAGTGAGACTGCTCGCCCAGTGCCGCAATTTGCTGAGGCGTTCCGCGAACGGCACAAGGAACTTTCTGTGAGGGCTTTAGAAGACTACATCCAGTGCCCCTTCAAGTTTTTCGCCGAGCATACGCTGGGGTTAGCTCCGTTGACTACACCACCGGGCGAGCGCTTCAGCCACGCGGTGCAAGGGGAACTCGTTCACTGGGTACTCCGCAAGCTGACCGAACACCCGGGGACCGATCTGCTCTCTGCGGTCGAAGAGTTCGCTCAAGAGCTCTGCCGGCGGGAACGAATCCCGGAGACCTACCGCAAGCACTTGATCTTGCACGAGCTCGCCGAGGAGCTCGCAGAGTTCGTCCGCAGATACTTCGGTCCGGATGGTTCGCTCCGGCTGGATTCGAGCGTCGTTGGAGCCCAAGCATTTCCTAGCTGGCCGCAAGAGGCAGATGTCCAATGCGAGGTCCCGTTTCAGCTCCAGGTCGAGCCGGCGATCGAGCTCCGCGGGCGGATTGACCGCATGGATGTGGGAGGTGGCCCGGAGCAACATGGCGTCTGGGTCGTTGACTACAAGCTCGTCCATCCCGACTCTCTCCGGGACTACGTGCGCGACCACGGGAACGGCCTGCGACTACAGCTAGCCCTCTACGCTCGGGCCGCTGAAAAGCTCACCCAGATGCCGGTGAGGGCGGTGGCCTTTCTGGCGGTTCGTGCAGGTGGAGGTGCCAGGGTCATTCATGGGCTAGAACTCGAGGAGCTGATTAGAACCAGTTCCTATGCACTGCAGCAGGCGCTCAGCAAAATGAGCGAGGGATTTGTGAGTCCGGAGCCGGCCGACCCTAACAGGTGTCCGGTCTGCCAGTTCCGGGAGATTTGCCGTGTGGAGTCGTTTGCTGTTCGAGCTCGCTCGGCGCAAGCAGGGCAATGAGCTCGCTGAATCGAGAACAACGGGCCGCAGTTGAACGCTGGGGACAGGATGTCTGTGTGGTCGCTGGCCCTGGCACGGGCAAGACCCGCGTCCTGGTGGAACGTTTTCGCTGGCTCGTGCAGTCGCGGAACGTGGAGCCCGATCGCATACTGGCGATCACGTTTACCAACGAAGCCGCCAACCAGATGAAGCAACGCCTCGCGGAAGCCTTCGAGCACGATCCTGTACGAGTCCGCCAGATCGAGCGCGCTTGGGTGTCGACCATTCATGGCTTCTGCGCCCGCTTGCTCCGAGAGCACGCTATAGAGGCAGGCTTGGCGTGGGACTTCTCCGTTTTGACACCCGAGCGAGCCTGGGCGTGGACCCTGCGCGCGGCCGAGGAGGCTCTGGAGACCAACTACCGGCGGCAGCCCGAATGCTTCCTGAAGCGACTCGGATCGCTCCACGCCGACGTACTCGAGAGTGTGTACCGTCGGAATCTCGTGCAGTCTTTGGTGGATTTATACGAGAGGCTCCGCATTGCCGGCCTGCGCCCCAGCGATTTGCCTTCAGCCGCAAGGCCGCAGTCGAATCAACTCTTGGAGTTCTTGGAGGCTTTCTCAGAGTACGTCAGATCGTTGGAGTCGGAAGCGCGCTCGTCGCTTCCGCTGGAGGACTTGCGCAGACAGCTGGATCATCTCCATGAGTTACTCGATCGGCCACCTGCCCCGGCGGATATCTACGCTCTATTAAAGCTCACGAAAACACTTAGTAAACAACGCGGCAAAGATGCACGAGCTTCTGCCCTGGCTGAGTACGCAAGCCAGCTGGCCAAAGAGCTGATGGTAGCGGTGCGTGGCGAACTCCGGGAGCTGATCGTGGAGCTTCTCGAAGAACTCGACCAGCGCTACCGCTCACGAAAGCAGCAGGCCTCGGCTCTCGACTTTACCGACTTGGAGGAGCGAGCCCTAGAATTGCTGCGGGATGAAGCGCTATGCCAGCGCGTCCAGCAGCGGTTCGATTTCGTCCTCATGGACGAGCTTCAGGATACCAACCCGTTGCAGTGGCAGATTGTCGGACGCGTTCGTCGACCGAACAGCTTTTTTGCCGTCGGTGACATGAACCAGTCCATCTATGGGTTTCGCCACGCCACGCCCGAACTGTTTCGCAGGTATCGAGATGAGCTCGCTACCCGAGGCTACGCGGTGGATCAGCTGAGCACGAATTACCGAAGCGTTCGCCCGATCCTCCAGCTAGCCAATCTCCTCGCAAGCAAGCTCGCGGGGCTAGAACCCAATGAGGTCTGGCCGGCTGACCATAGAGTTGATCCCTACGAACCCGTTATCGACGTGGCCATCGCCCGCGGGAAAAACGTCGCCGAGGCTGCCCGTGCGGAAGCGGACTGGATCGCCCGCCGGATTAAGGAGTTGGCCTCTCAGGAGAATCGGCGATGGGGTGAATTCGCGGTACTGGCTCGCAAGCGGGCTACGCTCGAACCTATCCAGCAGGCGCTGCGACGAAGGGGTATTCCTTGCCTGATTCAAGGTGGGCAGACTTTGATGGAAACCCGCGAGGTCCGCGACCTGCTGCTGGCCCTGCGAGTCCTGGCCAATCCGCTCGACGACATTGCACTGGTCGGCGTGCTTCGTTCTCCCCTTGTCCAAGTGAGCGATCCGACGTTGTTCTGGCTGGGCGAACGGGCCGAGGGAGACCATTTGTGGGCACTTTTACGGCGCCTTGCGCGCGAACATGTGCCTGAAATTCCGAAAGCGGAGCTGGAGCAGCTGCTCTGGTTTGTAGATCTCGTCCACGAACTTCGCCAGAACCGGCGCTGGATAACTCCAGACAGGCTGTTGGCACGCTGGGTAGACGCCTCAGG
>JAUQPO010000133.1 GCA_030550335.1 Acidobacteriota bacterium | reverse complement strand
CCTGGGCAATGATTGTGGCACTCGCAGCTCTCATCATCGTCCTGACAGTGCTGTTCCTGATCCTGGTGCGCCCGGAGGCATCCGAGGCGAGTCCGGAAGCCCACGGACCAGCCAACGAGTTGGAAGCTCGGCGCGAGGAAATCTATGAGGGGTTGCGGGACTTGCAGTTCGAGTTCCGCCTCGGGAAACTTTCCGCCGAAGACTACGAGAAAGCCAGGAAAGACTTGCTAGCCGAGCTGGCGGAAGTTAACCAGCGCCTCGTCCAGCTACAGCGACCTGCGATGGCTAGCCTGGCCAGCGGCGAACGGCAGAAGGCGCAGCTAAACTTCGGTTCGAGCGGCGACGGGAGCTTGCACAACAAAGGGCCCACTGCCAGTGCCCCGCATGCCACAGCCACAAGCCTTGTATGCCCGCATTGCGGGGCTCGATTCGCTCAGCCTCTGAAGTTTTGTGGCGAATGCGGCAAACCCATGATGGGGGTCAAAGCGTGAAGGTCTTGCTTGCTCTGTTCATCGCGACAACGCTCCAGGCTGCGATCGAGGGCGTCGTGATCAACCGAACGCTCGGGCGGCCTGAAAGTAAGGTGATGGTGACGCTGTACCGGGCAAGCCCCGGAGCGATGAACCCAGTGGCGAGCGTAGTCAGTGGACCGGACGGTTCGTTCCGGTTCGAGCAAGCGGTTACTGGTCCCCACCTGCTGCAAGCCATCTACGCGGGGGTCGTTTACAACCAGATGCTGCCCCAGCAGCCGTCGTCTGGCCGTGTGGAGGTGGCAGTTTACGAGCCGACGACCGATCCAAAAATCGTCCAGTTAACGCAGCACTTCGTCCTGCTGGAGCCGATTGAAAGCGCGTTGCACGTGAGCGAAACTGTACTCGTCAACAACCCCGCCAATCGGGTCCTGGTTGGTTCGCACAATCCCGTCCGATTTTACGTTCCCGGCGAACGGAGGGGTGAGCCGCGACTCTCGATCGTCGGCCCCCAAGGCGTCCCCGTTGACCGCCCTCTGATCCCTACCAACAAAAAGAACGTTTACACAGTCGACTTTCCGTTGCGGCCGGGCGAAACGCGCCTAGATTTGAGCTACGTGGTAGAGCTCGGTCCGGAACGCTCGTTCACCGTCCGGAACGTGCAAGAGGCCGGAGTACCATTGCGGGTGATCGCCCCCCTGGGCGTGACTTTGCACAGCGACCGTCTGGAAGCTATCGCGCAGGAACCGCAAACCTTGGCAACCGTGTACGAACTTCGCGGACGGGAGGCTCGGGTCACGATCCAGGGCTCGGGAAGCTTGCGCCTGGCAAGTGAGAGCGAGTCCCGTGGACCCGGCCTACAAGAGAAACCTCCTCGGCTTTACCGTCGCCTGGCTGCTGTGCTGGCTCTCATGTCCGCCATGCTGGCTCTGGCCTTTGTTTGGGTCTTCCGCCGGGGCTTGCACGCTTCGCAGTTGCCAGCGACTCAAAAGTCCAGCCGATGAGCGCCATCCGGGTATCCGATCTATGGAAGTTTTACGGCGACCTACCTGCCTTGAGGGGGATTGACCTCGAGGTGAGTGCCGGCACTTGCGTCGCCCTCGTGGGCAGGAACGGGGCGGGCAAGACGACTTTGCTTCGCGTCTTGGCAGGCTTGACGCGCGCCGGTAGAGGACGTGTCGAGGTGCTAGGCGCCTCGCCGACTCAGGCTTCGGTGCGGCGTAAAATCGGCGTTTTGGGTCACGGCCTGGGCCTATACGAAGAACTTTCTGCCTGGGAGAACCTCGTTTGGTTCGGTCGCGTTTACGGGGTGCCCCAAGCCGAAGAACGGGCCAGGTACTGGTTGGCCAGGACGGGTCTGGAAGCGGTGCGCCATGGCCGCGTCCGGGAATTTTCGCGTGGCATGCGCCAACGCCTAGCGCTGGTCCGGGTGCTACTGCACGATCCGGAGCTGTTGCTGCTGGACGAACCATTCACCGCTTTGGACGATCGGGCCATCTCACTGCTCCAGCAGGTGCTCAGAGAGCGACTCCAGCAAGGCTCCACCATTTTGATGTCCACCCACCAGTTGCGCGAAGCTATGGAGCTGGCCACGCACGTGGCACTCTTGCATCGTGGGCGGTTAGTGCATTATGGCGAGCGAACGCCGGAGATGGCCGCCGACCCAGCCTCGCTCTATGAACGGTACGCTCGAGATTAGCCACTGTGGTCCGCGAAATCCTCGTCGTAGCTAGCAAGGATCTGCGAACCGAGCTCCGAACCAAGGAGTCGATCAACGCCTCGCTTTCATTTGCGCTAACTGTGTTGCTACTGTTCAGCTTTGCCTTTGACCCAACGGCTGAACAGGTACGCCAAATTTCTGGCGGGTTGCTGTGGCTGGTGTTCGCTTTTGCCGGGGCACTCGTGCTCAATCGCAGCTTCGCTCGCGAGCGGGATAACGATTGTCTTGAAGCGCTGGTGGCCTCGCCACTGCCGGCCTGGGCGCTGTTTTTGGGCAAGTGTCTGGCGAATTTGGTCCTGCTGGTGGCGATCGAACTGGTGTGCTTGCCCGTCTTCGGCGTTTTTTACAACGTGAACTGGGCTCGGCGTCCGCTGCCGCTACTGGCGGTCCTGGTGCTGGCCACCTGGGGGATGACGGTCCTGGGCACTACGTTCAGCGCCCTCACCGTCAACTTGCGATTGCGCGAGCTGATGTTACCAGTGCTGCTGTACCCGATGATTATCCCAGTGCTGATTGCTGCCATCGAGTTGACGACCACGTTGGTTGCCGGCGAGCCGTTACAGGCCGAGCAATGGGTCTGGGTACGGCTCCTGGTGGCCTTCGACATCATCTTTACTAGCTTGGCGGTAGCGTTTGCAGAAACGGTCTTGATAAGCTAGACAGACCCTGAGTCACGGGGACCGAACAATGCGGCAGAAATGGATCTATGTCCTGCTCGGCCTTGCCGCGGTGTTGCTGATCCGCAACCTCTACGTCATTCTGTACGTGCTCCCCGACGAAAAGGAGCAAGGCCCGATCTATCGTGTCATCTTCTTCCACTTGCCGGCCTTCTTCACGGCCGGGCTCTGTTACATGGCTGCCCTGCTGGCGAGCTTACACACACTGCTGCGTCAGAGTAGCCGCGCCGACGCTCTTGCGGTGGCTGCCACCGAGGTAGGTCTTGCCTTCGCTGCAGTGAATCTGATCACGGGAATGATCTGGGCCCGAATCATTTGGGGGATTTGGTGGACTTGGGATGCGAGGTTGACCTGGGCCCTGATCTGCTGGTTGATCTATGCGGGGTACCTGATGCTCCGGCATGCCATCGAAGATCCCACGCAGCGAGCCCGACACTCGGCGGTACTGAATGTATTCGCTTTCGCCGCGGTCATCATCACTTGGAAAGCCATCGAGTGGTGGCGAACGCAACATCCCGGCCCAGTGCTTTCGATCCGCGGGGCGCGAGGGGCGATGGATCCTGCCATGGAGTCAATGATCTACCAGAACTGGCTTGCATTGCTGCTGCTGGGAGCGGTACTCGTAGCTTTGCGACTGGACCAGGAACGGGTTCAGCGGGAGGTGGAAGCACTTCGTCGCCAGGCCCATGCGAAGGCCTGAAGCTGCAAATCCGGAGGGCGCGGATGGAGGAACGTAACATCGCCTTTATGTTCTACGCACTAGCCATCGCTTGGGGATTGCTGTTTGGGTACCTGGCGACGTTGGCGGCCCGCCAGCGTCGCCTGCAGCGAGAACTCGACAACCTTCGCAAGATCGTTCAATCCCAACAGGAGGCACCCTAATGAATCGCCGAAACCTGTTGCAACTGTTTACGTCCGGCGCCGTGGCCGGCGCGCTTGCGCAGCGGGAGCTCCAAGCTCAAGCCCAGGTGGAGCGAGCTACCCGAGGGATGCCATCGCCTCGGATTAAAGATGTGCAGGTGATTGCCACAGCCCCTCAAGGCCTGAGATTGGTGGTGGTTAAGGTCATCACGGATCAGGATGGGCTGTACGGCTACGGCTGCGGCACGTTCACTCAGCGGGCCGAGCTGGTCGTTGCCGCGGTGGAGCGGTACCTGAAACCATTCCTACTCGGTAAGCCCGCCGACCGAATCGAAGACCTATGGCAAGCCATGTACAACAGCTCGTACTGGCGGAACGGCCCGGTCCTCAACAACGCGATCAGCGGCGTAGACATGGCCTTATGGGACATCAAGGGCCGGCAGGCAGGGATGCCGGTTTATCAGCTGCTGGGCGGAAAGTGCAGGGAAGCTGTCGACTGTTACGCTCACGCCAGCGGCGCCGAAATCCCGGAAGTCCTGGACAATGCCCGAAAGTGGATCGCCCAAGGTTTCCGCCACGTCCGCCTGCAAGTGGGAATCCCCGGAATGGCTGGCTATGGTGCACGCGGTGGCACCCAGCAGCAGGTTCAGGCGCTCCACGATGGCCCTGTCTTCGAGCCCGTGCCCTACATGCGCCGCACGCTTCAACTCCTCGAGGCGGCACGCAAAGAGCTGGGCGATGAGATCGAAATCTTGCACGACGTCCACGAGCGAATCTCGCCAGCTCAGGCGTTGTGGTTCTGCCGGGAGGTGGAAAAATTCCGGCTGTTTTTCCTGGAGGATCCTCTTTCGCCAGAGGACATTGGCTATTTTCGACTCATCCGCCAGCAGTGCAGCACGCCCATCGCCATGGGCGAACTCTTCAACAGCCCCCATGAATGGACCCCTTTGATCGTTGAGCGCCTGATCGACTTCATCCGCATACACGTATCCCAGGCCGGTGGCCTGACGCCTTGCCGCAAGATCGCTGCGATGGCCGAGATCTTCGGTGTTAAAACAGCCTGGCATGGTCCGGGGGATGTTTCTCCCATTGGGCACGCTTGCAACATCGCACTGGACCTGGCCTGTTGGAACTTTGGTATCCAAGAGTACACGCCTTTCAATGAGGCCACTCGCGAGGTGTTCGAAGGTTGCCCGGAGATGAAAAACGGGTACCTTTACGCCAACGAGAAGCCCGGTTGGGGCATCGAGGTCAATGAAAAGGCGGCCAAAAAGTATCCCTTCGGCTACGGCGAGCGTGGCGAGCGGCAGCGATTGAATGGCGGATGGGGAGAGATCCGTCGTCGGGATGGCACAATCATCAAACAATAGAGCGTCCCGGGGTGCACAAACGCCAGCTCGTTGTGGCTCGCCTGCCCCTTGCCGAGGCCAGAGCGTGGGCGGGCTTCACTGCTTGAAGGCTTCACCTAGAGCCCAACCGCGGTCCCACGGGAAAACCAGCGTGGGCAAGTTCGCATAGCGCTTCATGCGGAAGCGTATGCGGGCTCCGCAACCGGGTTCGAGGCGAACCGTCAGGTAAGGCTGGTTGAGTTCCAGGCGTACCGATTCCGTTTCTGCGGCTAGAAACTGGTGTTCTGCGTAACCGCCAGCCTGGACCACCACCGTGCGCGGCTCGACAGGATTGGTGTTGACCAAGATCAGCGTGGCATCTTCTGGCCCCAGCTTCTCCACCAGCGCCCCCACATCTGGCGGGATGCCCGCTCGCCGTCGCTCGGGGTCGAAATACCGGAAGCGGCTATGCAAGACCCAGATCCGGCCACGGCCGAAATAACCGCCCAGCATCAAACGGACGAGCTCGTCGGTGCGCGCTGGACTGAACCCGAGCAGCCAATCGGCCAAGCGGGTAGTCGGTGTAGTGGGATCGGTACGCATTTGCTCCACATTCTCTCGCAAGCGCTCAAATTCCGCCTGCAGCGCCCGGATGGGGTATTCAGGATCGGCTCCTTCTAAAAAAGCGATCCAGCCTCGGATTGGGATCCGCTCCAGGTCGCGGCGATCCATCGACCAGAGGTAGATTTCGATGAGCCGGTCGGTAAAGGGCTCCTCCCTGTAGTGGTACCACTCTTCTCGCCCCGTGTAGCGATACCCACGTGGGTCGCCGTACATGGTGGGCACTAACACCTTGCCATTGACCACTTTCTTCTGGGCGTAGATGTTGTCCATTTGTCGCCGCAAGACGGCGACGTAGCCCTGGTCGCCTGTTAGTAGCAACGCATTGCCAAAGCCAGGCCAAGAGCCGGCGTCGAAATAGTTCCGGTGGGCAATCGCCTCCAATTCGCCATCGTAGATGGTGAAGTTCCAACCGTAAGTGCCTTTGTACCACCGGCCGCCGAATTCGCCCCCGATAGTGCCATCCAGGCCGATGTTCGTCGGGATGTTCCCTCCGTTGGCCTCGATCCGCTCCTTCCACGCATTGACGTACTCCAGCACCCAATCGCGGTACTTGCGTTCACCCGTGAGCATGAAAGCGTTGGTCGCCAGAATCGTGGCCGCCAGATTCAGCGGATGGTCGCCCACGCTGTCCAGATACTCCGCACAGTGCGCCAGCATTTTCGGGTAGTAGGTCATCAGGTCCAGCATGCGCGTCCGTCCAGCTGGGTTGTGGAGTAGATGGAAACGCCCGGGCACCGGATCCCCAACCCAGTCATACACAGTTGCCCGACGCAACATCGGCCCTTTGCTGCCATTCCACAAGCTGCGAATAATCTTGTGCTTCGGGTCGTAGTTTGGGGCCTCCGGATCCTCATTCATGTACAGCCCGGCGAAGCGTTTCATCCGCTGACGCAGGCGTTCGTCGTAGGGGTCGGACAGACCCTGAAAGAAAAACCCGCGTAACCCCTCACCCGTGTGGTACCAATCAGACATCGTGATGAACTCGTTGAAGTAGGCGCCGTGACGTGCCAGATCGGTCAGCTGAGTCCGCAGTTCGGAGTACTGCAGCAGGTGACCTTCATAAGCCTTCTTGAACAACGCTAGAACACGGTCCGAGCCGCCGAGCGCATGCAGCAGGGTCCAGTTGTAAAACGTCTCGATGGCGTCATCGGGGCCGTCCAGCGTTCCCCAACGAGGCGTATGTAACAGATAGCCGCGGGCGTCCAAATACTTCTCGGCAAACCGCTCGCAAGCTACCGAATTCGCCTTTAGAAGTTCCTGCTCGAGCAGAGCCCAACTTGGCGGGGGCATGGGGGTGCTTACGTGCAGGACAGGGTCAGCCGCACTGATGCCACCCGCCCACGCCAGCATTAGAGTCGACCACCGCAAAAATGCTCGCATGCCTACCTCCGTGCATGCAGACTTTAGTTCACTACGGCGCGGGATGCAAACCTGCGGCTAGATTGTGGCTTGCTCTAACCTGGGGCGGCCAGCGTCAGAGATTTTCGCGGATGATCCGTTCCACCACCAGAACGTCTTTCCACTCGCCGTCCAGCTTCCCATGGAAGCGGTGGATGCCGACCTCACGGAATCCCAGCGCTGCGACAAGGGCGCGACTGGCCACGTTCTCCGGGAACATCCGGCCCACCAGCTTCCAGAATCCGGCCTTCCGGCACTCCTGGATGAGCGCTTCCAGCGCTAAGTGCCCCGCCCGCCGCCGCCTGCCGCGCCGGCTGACAAAGACAATCGCCTCGGCGACGCCCGCAAACCATTCCTCGGAACTGTACGGCAAGGCTGCGGCAAACGCCACTGGCCCCTCGTCGTCCTCGACGATCACCACCGGATAGCGTCGCCCGATCCAGCACCGCACGTCCTCAGGCCGGCGGTGCCGAGTCTCGAACGTGGCAATGCGCTCGTCGATACCCTCGTTGTAAATTGCCGCGATCGCTGTCGCATCTTCGGGAACAGCCAGTCGCACACGCATCAGCTGCCACAGTTCCACTTTAGCGGGTTCGGTAGCAGGAGCGGGGCCCTGAAGAGCCCGATCAGGGCTTCAGGCCGAGTTCCTGCAGAATCCGCTCAGCCCGATAAACGATCCGCAGCGCCTCCTCAATCGCATTCACGGCGACGTGCACCGCTCGTGCTCGCTCGTCGGTATAGACGAACTGGTTCGGCAAACTTTCTAGGTTGCCGTCGAATACAACACCAATCAGGTATCCCTCGGCGTCGACCGTGGGACTGCCCGAGTTTCCTCCGTGGACGTCACACGTGGTGACGAAGTTGAACGGCGTCCGCAAATTCAGCCTGGACCGCGCGCTCAGCCAGCTGTCGGGTAGCTGGTAAGGGTCCTTGCCGGTGGCGCGGGCGAATAGGCCAGCAAAATCCGTGGCCCAGGGAATTTGCTGGCCCCCAGCCGCTCGGTAGCCTTTGACCTCCCCGTACGTGAACCTCAAAGTGAATGTCGCGTCCGGGTAGGCTTCCGGGCCATGCACAGCGAACCGCGCCTGGGCCAGCCGAGTAGCGGCGTTGGTCAACACAGCCTCCACTTCGTCCTCGTATCGCTTGCGCACTTGCCGCGCTGGAGCATCCAGCAACCGGGCTAAGCGAATCATGCCATCCTCGCTGGACCGTAGAGCTTCGATGTCATTCACCAGCCGTTTGCGCTCGGCGACATCCGTTAGGCGTGTGGTGCCCACGTACTGTGCCGCAGCTTCCCGCGGGGATCTGCCTGCTAGCACTGCTTTTACCACCGCGTGATTCGGGCCAAGCTCCTCCCGCAGAAAGCGCAAGTACTCGGCCAGAACCGCTGTCTCCATAGGAAGGTGAATTGGAGCAGGGCTGTAGAGTCGGCGCTCCAGAGATTCCCTGGCCGCTTCCCTGTATTCCCGCAGGCGATCTCCATCGGGCTTCAAACGCTCCTCGGCGTAGCGGAGCACATCGCGCGCGATCCGCAAAAGCTCCGAAC
>JAUQPO010000132.1 GCA_030550335.1 Acidobacteriota bacterium | reverse complement strand
GCTTGGTCCTTGATGTGGACGAACCACTGGCGAGCCCTGCGGTCAACGGTGGTCTCAATCGGGTCCAGTGCCCCCAGCCCGGAACGCGCGGCGTTCCACAAACTGTTCAGCGCACCCACATAAAGGATGTTGGCCGGGCTTAGGTTCCATTGGGTCAACAGGTAGTTGTTCAGGCGCCAGCTGCTGGTTCGGTCCTGACCCTTGGGCAAATCTTCGATGACGGTGTTGATGTATTCAGCGTCGATGGAATGGGAGAACCAGGCTCGACCGCGACGAATGGGACCGGAAAGGTTGGCACGTGGCACCCAATTGCCGAGGACGAGCCCTTTGCGATATTCCGGGGCAGGAATGAAGTTGGTGGCTGTGGCACGAAAGCGATCGTCGCCGCTACGAGTGTAGACGGAGAGGACGCCAGCTGAAGCCTTCCCGAATTCTGCGGGGATCATTCCGCTGGAGACCTCGATCGATTGCACCGCCTCGACGTTTATGCGCGTTTCAAAGGTTCCACCGACGGGATCACTGATATTGAACCCATTTAGCAGGTACAGCGTCTGGTTTTCCTGGCCACCATCGATGTGGATACCGCCGCGTTGGTCATGCACCAGCCCAGGAACGATGCGCAGCGCATTGCGGAAGCTGTGGGAGGTTGGGTAGGGAATGTTGACAATGTCTGTTCCAGTTACCGTCTCCGGTGCTGCAGTAGTGTCCATGTCTACGCTTGCGGGTCGGGCAGAAACCTCGACCCGTTGGACTAGCTCCCGGGCTTGGACGAGCGTAAAGACGAGCTCGGCGGAGCCTGCTTCCAGCTGCACCACCTTGTGCAGTGGGAAGAATCCGGCCTTTTCCACTGTGACGCGATAACTTCCGGGTGCAGGCAGTTCGATTTGGAACTCACCGGAAGCGTCAGTGTAAGCCACAAAAAGCCCGTCCGCTTCAGTTTGCTGGACGACGACACGCGCCCCGACTAGCGGAACGCGAGTGTCGCTCTCCACTTTCCCACTTAGGCGAACTTCCTCCCCCTGCTCCCCACTGGCGAGCACGCAAGTCATGGCTGCCAGGAGCAGAATGCGCGAAGTCAAGGCCCCGTCCTATCTAGCTGCAATCTTACACCGAGCACCTGGAGCTGCCGGCTCAACCACCTGCTACTTCTTTTCTCCTGGCCATGCCGCGTTGCCTCTCGGCTGCACGTGGCTGAGCACTTTGGTTGTTGGCGGGCACTAGCCTCGGAAGCCGTCTGGACGCTGACCCCTCTGTGCGGAGGAAAAGCGAGCTGGCCGCGGACGTCGACGACGGGGGGCGCGCCCGTGAGTGCGCAGGAAAGCCCCGGGGATCCCTCGCAAGCTCGCCCTGGATCCGGCGTACATGTGTTGCGGATTCCGAGCTTGAGCGAGCGTTGCACGGCCGCCTGCTCGGACGAGCACGTTGGAGCTACACGTGCGTCCCCAGGCCCGGGTTGGCCAGCGGGCAGAGGAGGAGCATCTCGGTGACCCGATCTTCCACCATTAATGAGACACACTCTGCACGAGGACGACACCTGCGTAGCGTTCGTCGCTAGCTGGCTTGCGGCTGTCGTGCAGGAGACCGACGCTTGTGGTGCTGACGAGCGTAGAGCTCTTGCAGGAGTTGCCTTGCTGGGAGCGTGAGCATGTGGCTGTTGATCACGAACCGGACGTGCGGGGGCAGACGAGCCTGGCGGCAGATTCTAGAGCGGGCCTGGTGCGGGTAGTGGGTCAAGGGAACGTGTGCTTGATCGGTCCTTTGGGGTGTTGAGGCCGATGCCCGCATGCTGTGAACGGGACTGGACTTGGGGCAAGCCGGAATTGCCGTCGGTTAAAGCTCTTCGGCTTGAGCCATGAGCCGCGGGAAATGAACAGCCGCATTTGAGAGCGGTAGAGCACCTGGGTGCAGAGTCGTTGGCTGGGCCGTGGTGGGCCAGCTCAATTGATCCTCGAGCGAACGGCCCGGGCTATGGGATAAAAGAGGTGCAGTTCCGGCAGGTCAGGTGCCCGTTGCCCCTTCCGGCGTTTTGTTGGCTCGTCCCAGGCTGCCATGGTGTAAACTTGAGGCAATATGCATCCAGTTGCAGTTCCTCTTTTTTCGTGCTCCAGCCGTGCGTTAAGCGGCTGGCTTGTTTCCAGTGTCCTCTGGATCGGATTGGCGCATAGCTCCGCTGCGGGATTGCTCGCGCAGGCCAACGCGGACGCTCTTTCGCGGGAGATGTTGCAAGCGATCAAGGAGGACTTCCGGTCTTACGTAGACCCGGCGTTCGATCCCGACGCTTACTTCGGACAGATCGAGCAGCAGGTTCTGTCGGCGCCTTCGCCCAGCCAGGCGTTTGGGTTACTGGCGCAAGCTCTGCTTAACCTGAAGGATCCTCACACGTTCTTGCTACCGCCGATTCGCGCGGAAGTACGTTATGGTTGGCGGATGGTAGTCGCAGGCGACACCTGTTACGTGGTGGCCGTGGATCCGGGCAGTGATGCAGCCAAGCAAGGGCTGGCACCTGGCGACGCGATTCTAGCACTGGGCCGGTACAAGCCCACCCGAGAAAACCTGTGGCAGCTCTATTACGTGTATTACTTCCTCCAGCCCCAGCAGTCGATGCGAGTGGGTGTGCGGAAGCCCGATGGCTCCACGCAGTCGTTGAACATCCAGGCCGTCTTGGGAAAAGCTCCGGAGAACGTCCCCGCTAGCGGTGGAGGCTTCCTCAGCATGCTTTCGGCGGCAGCTCAGGAGAGACGGACATGGGAGCCGGTAGTGCGGGAGCTGGATGGCGGAGCTGTGCTGTGGCGCTTGCCTAGCCTGCTGGTCAACAAAAATCACGTGCGGGAGACTGCCAAGACGCTGGAAGGTAAGAAGTCCCTTATTTTGGACCTCCGAGGCAATGCAGGTGAGGATGTGGAGACTGCGCAGGCCATCGCGGGATTGTTGCTCGACAAGGGTGCCAAACTGGGTGAGCTGAAGGAACGCAAGCGGTCGCAGCCGCTGGCGGTGATTCCGAGCAGCGTGGCCTTCCCGGGCGAGGTGGTAGTGGTGGTCGACAGCCAGACAGCGGGTGCGGCAGAATTGCTCGCACGAGCGGTGCAGATTCACAAGCGCGGAAAAGTTGTTGGGGATGTGACAGCAGGCTCGGTCCGCCGTAGCCGCGTGGTCCGCCATACGATTGGTGGCGAGCAGGGCTTCACGATGATGGTCGTGTTCTCAGATGCTGAGCTCGTCCCGGCGGACGGCCAGAAACTGGAAGGCGTCGGGGTGAAACCCGACGAACCCGCGATCCTCGCGGCTGAGGACTTGGCAGCGGGTCGCGACTCCGTGCTGGCGAAAGCAGCGAGTCTGGTGGGTGCGAAGTTGAAGGCTGAAGAAGCTTCTGCGCTGGCGGCGCCGCGTGGGGATGACTGAACCGGCTCGCCGGTTCACGTTTCCCGGGATGTTCGGCCAATACCCGTCCAGGTTTGCGAGTCAGTACAGCTGGTCCCGATAAAATCGAGGTATGAGCGAGCTAAAGGGCAAGAAAGTCGCGGTTTTTGTGGACAACCTCTATCAGGAGCTCGAGGTCTGGTACCCGTACTTCCGGTTGAAGGAGGAAGGGGCTGAGGTGTACTTGGTCGGCCCGAAAGCTGGGGCCACCTACCCGAGCAAGTATGGCTACCCTGCCGTTGCCGAAAAGTCGTTCGACCAAGTCAGCGCGGACGAATTCGATGGCGTCATCATTCCCGGCGGTTACGCCCCAGATCACATCCGCCGTCACGAAAAAGCCAACCGGTTTGTGGCCGACCTGAACGCTCGGGGCAAGCTAGTGGCGGCCATTTGTCATGGTGGCTGGGTGCTGTGCTCTGCCTACGGCATGCTGAAGGGCAGGCGGGTAACGTCGTTCTTTGCCATTAAGGACGACATGGTCAACGCCGGGGCGCAGTGGGAGGATGCTGAGGTGGTGGTCGACAAGAACCTGGTTACCTCGCGCAAGCCAGAGGATCTGCCTGCGTTCTGCCGGGCAGCTATTGAGGTATTGAAGAAGCAGACGTAAGCTTAGGAGCGCTTTGTCGGAGCGGGTTCACAGGCGCACAATCTTGTCCGATTTGTGCCCGCGAAGCGCGTTTCGCGTGTCAACAATGAGTTTGGCCCGCTCGAGCACCAGCTGGTAGTCCACCGTGGTGTGGTCCGTAACGATGACCACGCAGTCGGCTGCCGAAACGGCGGCTTCCAGGTCTTGTGATTGGAGTTCCTCGCCGTCAAGTTCGATACGAGGAACGTAGGGGTCAGAATAGGTCACGTAGGCCCCGCGCTTCTTCAGCAGATGAGCGATGTCCAAGGCAGGAGACTCGCGCACGTCGTCGACGTCGCGCTTATAAGCGACGCCCAGTAAATGGATGTGCGCGCCGCGTAACGGCTTGTATCTGTCGTTCAGCGCATTCTGAATTTTCTCCACGACGAACAGAGGCATCTGGCCATTGATGTACCCTGCAAGCTCGATGAACCGGGCTTCGATGCCGGCCTGCTTGCTCTTCCAGGAAAGGTAGAACGGGTCAACGGGGATACAGTGACCGCCGAGCCCAGGGCCGGGATAAAAGGCCATGAACCCGAAAGGCTTGGTGGCGGCGGCATCGATCACTTCCCACACATCGATCCCCATGCGGTCACACATCAAGGCGATCTCATTGACCAGCCCGATGTTGATCATGCGGAAAGTATTTTCGAGGAGCTTGACCATTTCGGCCACGCGGGTGGAACTGACTGGCACCACTTTCTGGACGGCTTGCGAATAGAACAGCGTGGCGAGCTCTGTGCAGGCAGGTGTACAACCGCCCACGACTTTCGGAATATTCCGCGTGTTGTAGTGCGGGTTGCCTGGATCCACTCGCTCCGGGGAGAAGCATAGAAAGAAATCCTCCCCAACCTTCAGGCCTTGAGTTTCCAACATGGGCAGGACGAATTCTTCGGTCGTCCCTGGATAGGTGGTGGACTCCAGGATAACGAGCATTCCGGGGTGCAAATACTGAGCCACTGCCTGGCAGGCCTGGGCTATGTAGCTCATGTCCGGGTCCTTGGTCTTGCGCAGCGGCGTAGGGACGCAGATATTCACCGTGTCCAGCTCCGCGAGCACTTCATAGCTACTGACCGCGCGCAATCGTCCCTCGCGGACGAGTCGTTCAACGCGCTCGCTGGGCACGTCGCGAACGTATGAGCGCCCGGCATTGATCTCTGCCACCTTATCGCGCGCGACCTCAATGCCGGTCACCTGAAACCCTGCCTCCGCCAATTCCACCGCTAGCGGCAAGCCAACGTAACCCAAGCCCATGACCCCGGCCCGGGCGGTCCGACAGAGAATCTTGTCCCGCAATTGTTGTCCGGCCTTGCTTAGCGCGTTTATGGCTGTTCCACTCATGGACGCACCAGTTGCGTGCCAGTATAGTACGCACTCGTATAGTAAAACTCCCCCTTACCGAGGATTTGGGCCGGCCCGGCCAGATAGAGCTGGTCTTCCCATCGTACCCGCAGGCTTCCTGCCCGGGTTAACACCTCGACCGGGCTCCGCGCCCGTGCGTTCAGAATCGCGGCGACCGCAGCCCCAACTGCCCCGGTGCCCGAACTCAGGGTCTGGCCCACGCCTCGCTCGTAGAACCGCGCTTCTAAGTGTTGCGGATCCAGTACGCGCACGAACGAGACGTTGGTCCGGTTGGGGAAACGCGGGTGCCTTTCGATTTCTGCGGCGAGCGTGCTCCAGTTAGGCGGAAAAGCATCCACAAAGACCACGCACTGGGGATTGCCCACATGGACGATCGAGACGTGCAGCACACCCTGGCTCAGTCGTAGTGGGGTGTTTAACTCGTCCGGCTGCCAGCGCGGATTTCCCATCGCGACCTCAAACTCAAACGCTAAGTCCTGCCGCGCCAGAAGCCGAACGAACTTCGGACCAGCACCCGTTTGGATCGTCAGTTCCGGACCGGCCAGCTCCTCCGCGAGAAGGACCGCCGCGATGCAACGCGTCCCATTGCCCGAGACTTCGGCGAGGCTTCCATCGGCGTTGTAAAGCTGGGCTTCGACCACCGCCTCGGTATTGGACGCCGGGCGAGCAAGCACGTACCAGCCGTCGGCTCCGATGCCATGATGCCGGTCACAAATCGCTCGGGCTACGGCACTCGGGTCTAGACCCGCCACCTGCTCGCGCCAGCTGATCAGGAAATCATTGCCGGCGCCTTGGGCTTTGTAGTATGGAATCCGATGCAGCACGCCTATAAATCTCCACTACCGGTGCTTTGGGCACCGCAATGACTTGGACTCGCTCGTAGTAGGGGCCGTGTCGCTGGGCAGCGATCAGGGCCGTCGCCACTGGATCGCCTGCGAACGTCACGGCCCAACGCTCACGCAGGAATAGGTCGGGGCGGAGCACGGCCGCCTGCCAGAACAAGGGGTTGTCGTTGTGCAAGGTTTCCTTGAGCGGAATCCCCGCTTGCAGGAAGATCCCCGTCAAATCGCCAAAGGACGTGATGATACCGCCGCCGCGGTAATTCTTGGCGAGAAAAGTGGCTGCCTGAGCGGTCCACGCTCTGCGCCCTTCGGAATTGGTTCTGGCCTCCTTCCAGCAGACCCAACGTTGCGGCTCGGGTCGTGCCCACCAAAACAGTAGAAGCATGCTCGTGAGCCCCAGTGCTGCCCACCTGCGCCAGCGCGGCTGCGGCAGACTCCTCGCGAGCAAGCCAGCACCAAAAGCCAGCCACGGCAAAGCACTCAGCCCGTAACGGGTGTTGTAGTACGAGAACGGCCAGAGATGAGGCACAAAGATGGGGGTTCCGCCAGAGTGCAGACTTAAGACGTAGAACACCGCTGGAGCGCCCAGAAAGACTAATGGCCACCAGACGCGCTGGCGCACGAGGCCGATCAGCCACCCAACCGCTCCTACCACCACGAGGGCCCATCCCCCAGACAACCGTACAGCAGCTGCATAGTACCGGATGGCTTTGATCCAGTCGCCGTCACCTGGGTAAGGCTTCATCCCGCGGCTTAGGGCACGGTGATAAATGGCCTTGGCGGAGTAAGGACCGCGGTAAAACTCCCACGCGTCCCCATAGAACCACCAGTTATGCCCAAGCCAGTACAGTGGGCCGAGGCTGGCCAGTGTGCCGAACAGCAACGCGTGCCGCCAGGAACGATTGGAGATGGCCCACAGGTGCACGGTCACGAACGGTATGAGAAACCAACCTTCATACCGCGACAGGCTGGCAGCATTGGCGGCAAGGGCTGCAGCGACCACCCAACGTGTTTCCTGCCGTTGGCGGAAGCGCTCTGTGCAGTAGAGCAGTGCGGAGAAACCGGCGAAGAAAATCGGCTCGGTCATAGGGGTGGCTTGTAGGTAGAGCACGTTGGGATTGGTCGCGTAAGCTAGTGTGGCCACCCAAGCTGCCAGGGTTCCCAGCCGGTAGCGTACCGCAGCGAACCATAGTAGGCCGCCCAACACGTAACAGAGAGCTGCTGGGATGGCCCCGGCCAGTCCCGTTTGCCAGAGTCGATCGTGCCAGACCAACGGCAACATCAACGCGTGCGGCAAGGGAAGCCAAACCGTCCCTACCTGTGCGTAACCGGGCGTCCGGGAATCGATGATGCGCCGCGCAATGTTCAGGTGGGCGGTGGCGTCACCGGAATCCAACGTGTAACCACACTGCTGGACCCAAACCACTGCTGAGAGGCTCAGAGTTAGGAGGACAAAACCCGCCAGCAGCTGTTCAAAAGCGCGTGTACGATTCCAGCTCACGAAACCGCCGGTCGATCTCTTCTCGCGTCAAGGTCTCGAACCGCTTGGGACCGAATCGCTCGCAGCAGAAGCTGCCGAGGACCGATCCATAGAGTACCGCCCGGGCCAGCTCCCGCCGGGGAACCTTGTCGGCCACAAGATCACAGCCTTGTTCGGCGAGGTACCCCATGAACCCACCGGCAAAACAGTCACCTGCGCCAGTGGGATCCTGGACTTCTGCCAAGGGGTAAGCGGGAGCATAAAAGTAGTCGCCCGCGCAAAACAATGCCGCCCCATACTCGCCGCATTTAATCACCACCGCTTTGGGTCCCACTTGTAAGAGCGTCTCGGCGGCTCGTCGGAGGCTCCGTTCGCCCGACAGCAGCCGTGCTTCGCTCTCGTTGACCAAGAGCACATGCCACTCTCGCATGGCTTCCAATAACTCGTTTCGGGCGGTGCGGATCCATGTTTCGATGGTATCGCCGGCGACGAGGCGTGCCTCGGGGACCTGCTTGCGGACCTGGCGTTGGAGCGACGGCTGGATGTTACCCAGCACCAGGTACGGCTGCCTGCGGTAATGCTCCGGCAAGCAAGGTTCGAAGCCGGCGAAGACGTTGAGTTCTAACCGTCGAGTCTCGCGCCGGTTCCAGTCGTCCGAGTACACGCCCTCCCACTGGAAGGTCTTCCCTGGACGATGTTCCAGACCGGCCAGATCGATGCCCCGTCGAGCAAACAGCTGGCGGTCCTGCTCCGCGAAGTCGTCTCCGACCACGGCGACGATCCCCACAGGAACGAAGTAGCTTGCGGCCAAGGCAATGTAGGTACACGCCCCGCCGAGAACACGCTCGGCGCGACCCGCCGGCGTTTCGATAGTGTCGTACGCTACTGATCCTACGACC
>JAUQPO010000131.1 GCA_030550335.1 Acidobacteriota bacterium | reverse complement strand
CCCCCGTTGGAGCCGTATCGGCAACTCCCTCATCCTCGCAGGTCTCCCCGATCCTGCCACTGGCTCCATAACCCGGGTGTGGTACGATAGCGCCGGTCTCGCCTACGCCCACTTACCAGATGGCAACACCTACGCTACCCGCGACTTTGAGCGCTGGCTCAAAGTCACTACTGCGCCACCACCCCCGAAGCAGCCCGTCGCCTCCTCCTGGCTGCCCGAAACCCCTGCCTACCTCATCCACACCAATCGGCCCCATGTTCTCTATGCATTAGGGGCAAGACTTTACCGATCCGATGATGAGGGGCGCTCCTGGACACCTTTGGTGCCGTCCGGCGCCCTACCTCTTCCCCCAGGGACACTCAACGACATTGCGGTTAGCTCCAACAACCCCGACGACCTCCTGTTGGCAACGCAATTCGGCCTGTGGCGATCTATCGATGGTGGCCTCTCCTGGGCTAGCGCTCATGACCAACTACCCAACCTCCCGGTCGTAAAGTTGCTCACTCTCCCGACATCTGGACAACCGTTGCGCGTCCTGCTCGAACCTTATGGAGAAGCCGTTTGGCAGCACAACCCCCAACCAGCATGGGTGCTATCTGACCCACTCGTTACAAGCGAACACAAACAGCTGGCTGAACAGGTCGCCCGTGTAATCGGCTCGCCACTGGCACGTGTGGGCCTAGCTCGTACCCATGTGTACGCCGTCACCCCTACAGGAGTCTTGCTCATCTCTTCTGACGGCGGCTCGACTTGGCGCGAATCCACCCCCGTCGACACTGCCGCGATCAAGGACCTTTTTGTACATCCATCACAGCCCAATCTTGCCCTGGCGATCATCGCTACGCCAACGCGCAGCCGGCTGTTCCGCACCACCAATGCCGGTGTCTTCTGGGATGACCTTACCGCCAACCTGCCCCCAGCTCCGATTAACGCGGTCACTGCAGACTTGACCACTGGTGCTGTATACGTGGCTACAGACCAGGGCTTGTATCTTTCCTTCCAACAGCTACAAGCGCCAGGACCCGCCGCGCGTTGGCTGCCGCTAACTGGCCTCCCCGAAGCACCCGTCGTAGACGTCGCTCTGGATGAGCCCGCCAACCGGCTCTTCGTTGCAGTTCGTGGTCACGGCATCTTCGTCACCTTGGCGCCGCATCGCTTGCAGTTCCCGTCCCTGGTCAGCGCAGCTGATCTGCAAAGTCACCCCGCCGCCCCGGGAAGCCTCTTATCCTTCCTGGGACCGCCTCTTAGCTCAGCAACGGCCAACGGCACGCCAGTGCCTGTCCTCTCGCGAGCCCATCTCCACTCCCAACTGCAACTCCCGTTCCGGCTCTCCGGTTCATCTGTGATTCTCGATTTGCTGGCCGAAAGCCGCGATCGTCGCACCCTCAACCTGCGCTTCGCGCTACCCCTGGTCGAAGCTGCACCTGCGATCGTCGTATCCGACGACGGCGCACCTTTACTGGTCGACAGCGACACCGGCTTGCTCCTCGATCCTTACGAACCGTTGCATCCGGGTACGAGAGTCGACCTCCTCGCCACAGGCTTGGGGCGTGTTGACCCAGACTGGCCCGCCGGACTCCCTGCCCCGCTGCGGGAGCCCCCTAAAGTCGTTACGCCTGTCCGCGTCCTCCTCGACCGCCACCCCGTCCCGGTCATCGAAGCCTCCCTGGCGCCCGGCTACATCGGCTTGTACTTGGTCCGGTTCGAGATCCCCCGCATCACCAATTACGGGTCTGTTGAGCTCGTAATCGAAGCCGCGGAACACCGGAGTAACCCGGTAAGGATCTTCATTGAGCCTTAGCCCTTCCAGCCGACCCCTCGACAGTTCGATCTCCTCCGAGCCTCCGGGGCCGGTAGAATGAACACAGACATCGCCATGCAGCTGCTCAAACGCCCGCTCACGCTTATTTGCATCTTGCTGGCACCGGTCCTCGCGCTCGCCCAGCAATCCTCTGACACGCCCGATCGGCTCGCTCCTTTTTACCCCACCCCAGAACTAATCGTCGAAAAGATGCTCCAACTGGCTGAGCTCAAGCCCGGCGAACACCTGTTCGATCTCGGCAGCGGTGACGGCCGCATTGTCATCATGGCGGCGCAAAAGTTTGGCGCTATCGCCACAGGCATTGAAATCGACCGGGACTTGTACGAGCGCAGTGTGCAGCGGATCAAGAAACTTGGCCTTCAGCAAAAGGCCCGCATCATTCATGGCGACATTCTCAAGCAGGATTACAGCTCAGCAGATGTCGTGACCGTTTACCTCCTGCCCAGTTCCAATGAGAAGGTCCGACCATTATTGGAAAAACAGCTAAAGAAAGGCGCCCGCGTTGTTTGTCACGATTTCGAAATGTCGGGTTGGACACCCGAGCGCGTCGTGCGCGTCGAAGATCAGGAAGGCCGCCAACACACGTTGTTCTTGTATCGCCGCTGACTTCTGTATGTGTTGTCGGTGCGAGCTGGCCCGCTTTGTCCTGCGGGACAGGTCCTGGCGTTTCCCAGTGCTTGCTGCCCTCTGCTTGCTCACCGCAGGATGCGTGTCCTATGACGATTTCACGTTGCCACCCTGCCCCCCTCGGCCCACCACTGTCCGAATCTCCTGGCAGGTGCTGGCCGAACCCGTGCTCCAACCCGGCCCACCCGGCAGCTGGGACGCCGTCGATGTCCTAAACCCTGTCATCTTCCGGTGGCGGGATCGCTACTTCAACCTGTATTCCGGCTTTGACGGCGCTACTTGGCACACCGGTCTGGCAACGTCAACCGATGGGCTACGGTGGCAAAAGCTGGGACGTGTTTTGTCCCCAGACCCACGTTCTTGGGAAGGCTCCTATATCGCCGCTAACGGCACTGCGCTTGTGCTTAATGACACCATCCACTACTGGTACCAGGCTGGCGACCCTCCGCAAGTCGGGCTGGCCACCAGTCGGGATGGACTGCGATGGACCAAGCTTCCTTCTCCCGTCTTGCGCCCTGGACCCCGCGGCTCTTGGGACGAAATGGGTGTCGCTGACCCCTACGTCCTTCGCGTAGGCCAGACCTTGTACATGTACTTCCTCGGCCAGGACCGAGCTCGCCGCCAACGACTGGGCTTGGCCACGTCGAACGACGGCGTCCACTGGGTGAAGTTGCGTTCTAATCCAGTGTTGGATCTTGGACCTCCGGGTAGCTTTGACGAAGTAGGCCTGGGAGAACCCGCAGTCTGGAGGGCTTTCGGCCGCTACTGGATGCTCTACACTGGCCGCGACCGCCATGAGCGGCGACGCATCGGCATCGCCACCTCATCGGACGGTGTCAGATGGTCTCGCCTACCCCCAGATACCCTCCTCAGTGGCGATCAGCCTTGGAATAGCTCAGTCGTCTGTGACCCGGAAGTCGAACCACACCCATTCGGCGCCCGCGTCTGGTTCGGCGGCGGCCGTGTCCCTCACCCTGCCGAAAATATCCAGGGTCGCATCGGTGTCGCCTTCCTCAACATCAACGAAGAAGGGGCCACGCTACCATGAGGATCGGTATCACGTGTTATCCGACTTTTGGCGGCAGCGGGATCGTAGCTACTGAGTTGGGCATCGAACTGGCTCAGCGCGGCCACGAAGTTCATTTCATCTCCTACGCCAATCCCATCCGCCTCGACCCAGAAAACGAGCGTATCCACTACCACGAGGTCGAAGTTTCCTCCTATCCCCTCTTCCAATTCCCACCCTATACCTTGGCACTCGCCTCCCGTATGGCCGAGGTCGCTGAGCTCTATGATCTCGACCTCCTCCACGTGCATTACGCTATTCCACATTCGATCGCCGCCTCCTTGGCTCGCCAGATGCTCGCCCCCAAACCTCTCCCCTTCATCACAACTCTCCATGGCACCGACATCACCCTCGTCGGCGCCGAACGCTCCTACTTCCGCATCACTAAGTTCTCGATCGAGCAATCCGACGGGATCACCGCCGTCAGCCATTATCTCCGCCAGAAGACCATCGAAGTTTTCGGCATCCAGCAAGAAATCCGTGTCATCCCTAATTTCATCAACTGCTTCCGCTACAAGCCCGACCCAACCCGACCGGCCGAGCCTAAGCGCCTGGTGCATATCTCCAACTTCCGGCCCGTCAAGCGGCCTCTGGACTGCATCCGCATCCTTCAGCGGGTTCTGGAATCCGTGGAAGTAGAACTCTGGATGATCGGCGATGGCCCGGAGCGCGGTCCCGCCGAAGCCCTTGCCCGCGAACTGGGTGTCGAAAAACACGTGGAATTCCTGGGCAAACAAGCCCGCGTCGAGCGCTTCCTCGCCCAGGCACACGTCCTCTTACTCCCCAGTGCCCTCGAATCCTTCGGCTTGGCAGCCCTCGAAGCCATGGCTTGCGGAGTACCGCCCGTCGCCACTCGCGTCGGCGGCCTTCCCGAGCTGATTACCCACGGAGTCGACGGGTTCCTGGAACCGGTCGGCGAGATCGACGCCCACGCCGCGCGGGTCATTGAATTGCTCACCAACCAAGAACTCTACCAACGCGTAGCTGCTGCTGCCAGGAATACCGCGGTCACCCGTTACTGCAGTAGCCACATCATCCCCCTCTATGAACGCCTGTACGAGGAAATCCGCGACCGCTGCTGCTGAACCGCCCGCCTGGAACTCTTCGGTCCAATCCGGTGTCTACTGTGATGGGTGAGGTCCCCGGCTGGTTCTGAAAAGCGGGTACAATGATCGGTGGCAGAGGTTAACCGTGGGCTCTTCCGCCTGTGTCTCCCTCGATAGCGCCCAGCAGCAAGCCTGGGACTTCGAACAAAGCTTAATCCGACGTCTTCAACAAGCCGATCCATCCGCTTACGAGCTCCTGATCCTCCACTATCAGGAGCCCGTCTACAACCTGGTCTACCGGCTGCTCGATGACCCTACAGATACCGCAGACGTAGTTCAGGAAATCTTCCTGAAAATCTTCCGCCACATCCACAATTTTCGCGGCAACAGCAGCTTGAAAACCTGGATCTACCGCATAGCGGTCAACGAAGCTTACAACCACCGCCGCTGGTGGCGCCGACACCAGCGACAAGCTGTCCCACTCAACCGCTCTGAAGACGACCAAGAAACCTGCGCACCTGAAGCGATCGTCGGAGCTTCCGGCTCGCCTTTCGATATCACCTTGCAAGGCGAACACCGGGTCTTGATCGAGCAAGCCCTGTCCAAGCTCAAACCCGTTTACCGGCAAGCCGTGGTGCTCAGGGACATCGAGGACCTGAGCTACGAGGAAATCGCCGAGATCTTGGGTGTGTCCATCGGCACTGTCAAGTCTCGCATCTTGCGCGGCCGGGAAGCGCTCAGACGGATGCTTTCTGAGGCCTTGGAGGCCAATCCAGCTATGGCCTTAACCCCCCAGCTTGCTGAGTAAAGGAAAAGGAGGTTCCATGTCATGGACTGCCGGCTTGCACAGAGTTTGATCCATCAGGCTGTAGAGTCACGACTCCCCCACCCGGAGTCCCAGCAACTGGAAAAACACTTGGAAAACTGCGTCGCCTGCGTCACCCGCCTCACTCAGTTGCGCAGCCTCCGGGCTAACCTCCAACGCCTTCCCCGCTACGCAGTCCCTGACATGCTTACCTGGCGGCTTCGCGTCTTGGCTTCCAAACACTGCCAGCAACACTCGCACCGTCACACGCCTCACTGGATCGCCACCACCATCAAACGCTTGCAGCTCGCTTTGGATGGTTGGCAGCCAGCTGTGCTCTCGATGGCTGCAGGCCTCCTGGCTGCGTTCGTCTTGTTCACGCTCTGGGCCCCTATGTACGCAATCACCGAGTCACGACCCGTTGACGACGTGCCTTTGATTATTCACACCAAGGCCTCGCTCAAGAGCTCCTGGTCCACAACCCTACCCGGTCAGGAAATCATCGTCGACGTCCTGGTGGACCACGAAGGTCGAATGTTGGACTATTGGGTCCCTCCTGGCCAAAACTGGCACTCCGACCCCAAGCTCCGGCGGTCGGTGGAGAATACCCTGCTCTGCACTCAGTTCCAACCGGCTACCCATTTCGGCCGCCCTGCCCTCTCCGTCTTGCGAATCTCGCTCCACAAGAACCAAGTCGACGTCCGAGGCTGACTGCCACAGTGGGACGCCGCTGGGGGCAGCACTTCCTGTTTCAGCCACGCTGGCTCAAGCGCATCGCTGAAGCAGCCCTCCCGGACCACGAACCTCTAACCATCGAGATCGGTGCAGGCACCGGCAACCTCACCGCCTATCTACTCGAACGCACCGATCACTTGGTCGCCATCGAAATCGACCCCAAACTCGTCGAGCTTTTGCATCGCCGCTTCCCCGCTCACCCCCGCCTCGAGATCGTCCAAGCAGACGTGCTCACCCTCGACCTCGCCCAATGGGGACCAGCCGTCATCACAGGCAACTTGCCCTACTACATTAGCTCCCCGATTATTGAAAAAATCTTGAGCCTCGGATCCTACCTGCGCCGTGCCGTCCTCATGCTCCAAAAAGAAGTCGCCGCACGTCTCGTAGCATCGCCGGGTACGCGGGCCTTCGGCTCGCTCACTGTCGCGACTCAACTCCGGGCCAAAGCCCGCTGGTTGTTCTCCGTCCCACCATCCGCTTTCCACCCAAGACCCAAGGTCGTCTCCGCAGTGGTTGAGCTCTCCCCGCAATCTCCACCTCGCGACTTGGATGTGCCTCAATTCCTAGAGTTCGTCCGGACCTGCTTTCGACACAAACGCAAAATCCTTAAGCACAACCTTGCTGCCCTGCTTCCCCCACATCGCCTGGCCAACTTCCCAGAAATGCAACTCCGCGCCGAGCAACTCTCGCTTGAACAGCTGATCGCCCTCTACCGCAAACTCTCGGCCTCTCAAACCCTCAAGCCACCACTCGGCGAATCCATATCCTGACCCGCTTCAACCGCAATTCCCGCTTGCTCGCGAGCCTGAAAACACATATGCTCATGGTGTCGTCGCACAGCACCAGCTCAAACTGCACAGGGAGGTTCATCCATGCGGGCCGGCTCCTCCAACCGCCGCGACTTCCTCAAATGGACTACGGGTCTCACCGTCGTATCACCCACGGTCGCTTTCCGAACCAGGGCCAACTCCGCCCTCACGCTCGGCATCATCGGATGCGGCGGGCGCGGCAATTTCATCGGACAGTATTTCCAAGAGTACGCAGGAGCCCGCATCGTCGCACTCGCCGACCCCTTCGAAGACCGCATCCAAGCCACCATCCACAACCTTAAGCTCACTAGCCCAAGGATTTATCGCGGCCTCGAAGGGTATAAGGACTTGCTTGCCTCCAACGTCGACGCCGTCGCCATCATGAGTCCCCCGTACTTCCACCCCGAACAGACCGCTGCCGCCGTTGCCGCAGGCAAGCACGTCTTCGTGGCCAAACCCATAGCCGTCGACGTGGCCGGCTGCCTGAGTTTCGCGGCCACCGGCAAGCGTGCCGAAGGCAAGTTGAGTCTCCTTGTCGATTTCCAAACGCGTGCCCAAGAGGCTTTCCAAGAAGCCGCCGCGCGCGTCCACCGAGGTGACATCGGCGAGCTCGTCCTGGGCCACGTCTACTACCACGCCGGTCGCCTCCCCGACCAGTCCCGACCAGACCTCTCCCCCGAACAAAACCGGCTTCGGAACTGGGTCTTCGACAAGGTCCTCTCCGGCGACATCATCGTCGAGCAAAACATCCACGTCCTCGACGTCGCCAACTGGTACATCCAAGCGCATCCCCTCAAGGCTGTCGGAACTGGCGGGCGCAAGGCTCGGGTGGATGTCGGAGATTGTTGGGACCATTTCTTGGTGCTTTACGAATACCCCAAGGGGATCAAAGTCGACTTCAGCTCGGCGCAGTTCACCCGCGGTTACTCCGACCTATGCATCCGCTTCTACGGCACCAAAGGCACCGTTGACTCCCACTACCGCGGCCCTGTGCGAATCACCGGCGACAACCCCTGGACGGGAAAAGAAGAGAATACGTTCACCGTTGGCGCAGCCAACAATGTCCGTGCTTTCGTCGAAAGCATTCGCTCAGGCCGATACTTGAATAACGCCGCGGTGAGTGTCCAGAGTAACCTTACCGCCATACTGGGTCGTATGGCAGCTTACGCCCAGCGCGAGGTCACTTGGGACGAAATGCTAGCTTCAAACGAGAAGTTTGATGCTCACCTGGCTCTCTAAAGGCTCATGTATCCGCCGGCCGACGGGCTACCACCATGACCGTTCCCGCCGTCAAAGGCCGCGCTTCAATATCCCGAAATCCCAGCTGCTCAAGCTCGTTCCGTAGACGCTCCGCAGTCCATACTCCGCACCCGCCTCGCCAAATGCGCCTGGCCAGAAAACCAAGCACCGCCTCTGGCGGAGGCAGCACTCCCGTAGCCATAAACGCGTCGTGAAACACCAACTGTCCACCGTTCCGGAGTCGTCGGGAAACTGTTCGCAAAAAACGCCCCATCTGTCCCTTAGGCATGCACCCTAGTAGCCCACTCAAGACCACCGTTTGGTAGGCGCCCTCCGCTCCAGTGACCCGCTCCCAGGTCTTCCAGTCGATGCCGTTGCCAGTCGGATCGATCCTCCTGATCTTCGTGCCCGGCCATCGTTCCTCAATCAGGCGTTCGTAAACTTCTCCACCGTAACCCACAACCAACACCGGACCGCCACCCAGTTCCAGCTGATTCACCACCCAAGGAGCTGCGCATCGTGCTAGAACCTCGTTGGCACGATGGTGCTCAACCCGTTGGTCGGCTAGCGTGGTCTCGACCTCGCCCCGCTGCACGTAGTCCCGTAACCGCGCCCAATCCC
>JAUQPO010000130.1 GCA_030550335.1 Acidobacteriota bacterium | reverse complement strand
CAGCTTGTGGGTTCTTTGCCTGATTGGTTCGGCCAACGGCCAACAAGCACTCGATTGGAAGGCGGGCGTAGCCCGGGCCAACATCACCCCTCAAGCTCCCATTCGCATGGCCGGCTATGCCTCCAGGACCACACCATCCCAAGGTGTCGACATCGATCTGCACCTCAAGGCTCTTGCTCTAGAGGATCGCGATGGCCAGAGGGCGTTGATCCTCACGGCTGACATCATCGGGTTTCCGGGTTCGTTAGCCGAGCGGATTGCACGCCGACTAGAAGTGGAGGGGCGCGTCGCGCGCAATCGGATACTGCTTGTCGGGTCGCACACCCACGCTGGCCCGATCGTCACCGTCCGACTTGGTGATCGGCTAACGCCGGAAGAGCGGGACGTGATCGAGCGGTACACCGCTTGGCTGGAAAATACCGCTGTCGAAACTGGCTTACAGGCCTTCGGAAAACTCGAGCCTGTCGAGCTTGCCTGGAGCACGGGCGTGGCCAGCTTCGTGATGAACCGCAGGGAGTTCACAGAAAAAGGCGTCATTCTCGGTGTGAACGCGCGGCGCCCGGCGGACCGGAGCGTGCCGGTGCTGCGTGTGAGCCGCAAGGATGGCACCTTGCTCGCCATCGTGTTCTCGGTGGCCTGTCATCCCACTACTCTGACCGGCGAGCATCTACGCATTAACGGCGATTATCCTGGCTACGCCCAAGCGTATCTGGAGGGTGCATTTCCCGGTACCCAGGCGATGTTTTTGATCGGCTGCGGCGGCGACGCCAACCCATATCCCCGTGGCACTTTGGAGCTGGCGCAACGCCATGGCCTGGAGCTCGGCCGCGAGGTCCAGCGCGTCGTGAAGGAAAGCCCGTTCAAGACGATCCGGGGTCCGCTTCGAGCCGAATTGGATTGGGTGGATCTGCCGCTCCAAAAGTTTGAACGGGCCCAGCTCGAAGGCTGGAGTCAGCAGAAGGTTCCATCATATTACCGCTTTTTCGTGGACGAAGCCCTGGCGCTGCTCCGAGACGGAAAGCCACTACCCAGCAGCTACCGTGCACCCTTCGCAGTCTGGCAGTTCGGTCAGGACCTAACCCTGGTGGCGTTCAGCGGCGAGACGGTCTCCGGGTATGTTTACCTCACCGAGCGTGCCATCGGTCCCCTCAACCTATGGGTCATTGGATACGCCAACGATCTGTTTGGCTACCTGCCCACAGCTCAGGTGCTCGAAGAGGGAGGATACGAGACTCGCGGCCTTTACACCTCCGTGGGACTGTTCACTCCCGAAGTAGAACGCGTGGTGATGGAAAGCATTGTCCGCATGGCACATAAAGTGGGCCGAACGCTCAGGGAACCGGCAGCCACCGGGCGGCTCGGACTTGTCACAAGCCAATAACGGGATCAGTGGCGTGCACAACGACCGGCTCGCCGAGGGCTGACTGGGCCGGAGCGATCATAGAGGCAAGGGCGGTGCCGGCAGGGCTCGAGCCCGCCGAACTGGGAAAGATGTCCACGGGTCACCTATTTGAGATTCTTGAACCGGAGCGCAAGCTCAAGCCGCTCGGAGAGCGCCTCTATCGGCTGGCCAGGCAAGGCGTGTGGGTCGGCACCAGCTCGTGGAAGTACGAGGGCTGGTTCGGGCAGGTGTACACACGCGAGCGTTACTTTGTCCGGGGCCGGTATTCCCAACGCAAGTTCCTCGACGAATGCCTGGCCGAGTATGCGGAGACCTTTCCCATCGTCGGAGGTGATTTTTCCTTCTATCAGTTTCCTAGCCCGGCCTACTGGAAAAAGTTGTTCACCTCAGCGCCGCCGACACTGCTTTACGGCCTGAAGGTTCCGGAGGAGATCACCGTGAAGATCTATCCCGGGCACGAGCGCTATGGGGTGCGTGCCGGCCAGACGAACGAGAACTTTCTGAATGCCGAGCTTTTTAAGACCGCGTTTTTGAAACTCTTGGAGCCATACCAGACGCAGGTGGGCGTGCTGATTTTCGAGTTCGGCACTTTCCCCAAAAAGGCGTATCCGTCGGTGGAACCGTTCGTGGAAGACTTGGACCGATTCTTAAAAGCCTTGCCCACGGGTTGGCGGTATGCAGTTGAGATTCGCAATCCGGAGTTTCTTGAGCCTCCCTACTTTGCTTGTCTCCGCTCACACGGCGTAGCGCACGTCTTCAACGCCTGGACGCGCATGCCGGAGCTCACCATCCAATTGTCTATTCCAGACGCCTTCACCGCCCCCTACACCGTGTGTCGAGCATTATTGAAGCGCGGGAGAACGTACGAAGAAGCCGTGCGTTTGTTCGAGCCCTATGACCGGATCCAGGAAGTCGTGCCTAAAGCTCGTGAGGGCTTGCGCCAGTTGATCCAACGCACGTTGACCCAGCGGACCACTGCCTACATTTTCGTGAACAACCGCCTTGAGGGGAACGCTCCGGGCACGATCGAGGCGGTGCTGGAATCGGTGGACGTCTAGGGGTTGGGCAGGGGGTGCGGGGGTGACGGGGCCCGTGTTCTGGACGAGGATCTCACCGAGTTTTAACTGCTAACGCCTTGACTCCAAAGGAGCTTTGAGGTATACAGTAGGTGATCCACTTCAGGAGGTTTCGATGGGCACTTCGAGACCGCAAACGTGGCGTGTCATTGTTGTGTGCTTTGCCCTGCTCGTACTGAGCATGGCCTTATTCGGACAGTCGGACACAGCCCAGATCTCTGGGTATGTTCGTGACCCGTCCGGCTCGGTTGTACCGGGGGCTTCGGTTACGCTCATCAACGAAGCGACGGGAGCTCAACGACAGACCCAGACGAACGAGGCGGGTTATTACGTGGTTTCCAACTTGCCCCCGGGCTACTACACGCTGACCGTTGAAGCACCGGGCTTCAAGCGGTTCGTGAAGACGCGGAACAAGCTGGACCCGAACATTGCCACGACGATCGAGGCCACGCTGGAAGTCGGCGAAGTGACAGAAACGGTCGAGGTGGTGGCCTCGGTGGCGATGGTGCAATCCGAAACTGCCACCGTGGGCAAGCTGATCGAGAGAACCCAAATCGAGAACATGATTCTGAATGGGCGCAACGCACTGATGCTGGCGCTGCTGAAGCCCGGCGTGCGCAGCGGCTCCTCGCTGGCGAGCTTTACATTTGGCTTGACCTCCGGTGGTTTCAGCATCAACGGTTCGCGAACCCAGGACAACCTGATCACTTACGACGGTGCCGTCGCGATTCGTACGCGTGCCAATGGTACGAGCATCGGCACCACCAACGTAGACACAGTTCAGGAAGTTCAGATCCTGACGGCCAACTATAACGCCGAATATGGCCGTGCTGGCGGTGGGCAGATCCGCTTTGTCACCAAGAGTGGGACTCGGGAGTTCCACGGCAGCTTGTTCGAGTACTTGCGGAACGACAAGCTCGATGCCAACAGCTGGGCACGCAATCGCGCCGGCCAACAGCGGCCGATTAGCATCTTCAACCAGTTCGGTTACGTCTTCAGCGGACCGGTCTTCATCCCAAAGACTTGGAATACCGATCGGAGCAAGCTGTTCTGGTTGTGGAGCCAGGAGTGGGTCAAGTACCGCCGCTCAGATACGTCCATCATCACTGTGCCTTCGTTGAAAATGCGCCAGGGGGACTTTTCCGAGCTGCTCGACCCGAAGAACACTTTCTTTGGTCGTACGCGCGTGGTCAACGATCCGACCACGGGAACCCCGTTCCCGGGTAATGTCATTCCCGCCGCGCGGTTGAGCAAGAACGGGCTCGGGTTCTTGCGTGCCTACCCGGAGCCGATCCCCGGATTCCTGCAAGGTACGGCGAACTTCATCCAAACCCGGCCAATTCCTACGGACCAGCGTAAGGACACACTCTCGATCGACTTCATTCCTCATCCGAACCATAACTTCCGGTTCCGCCACGTCAACTATGCCTTCAAGCAGAAGGACGCCTTCCGCGGCGGAACGGACCGCGCGCCTACGGACTGGAACCGGCCCAACAAGACGGCTTCGCTGAACTACATCTGGACGATCAGCCCGACCAAGGTCAACGAGCTGTTGGTGACCGCGAGCGTCGACCGGGTCTTCATTGGCGTTCAGCAGGAAGGTGGCCGGTACATGCGCAGCCGGTACGGGATTGACTACCCGTACATCTTCCCGGAGCGTAAGGAGATCTACGACAAGATCCCGACCATTGAGATCGCCAATTTTGCCAGCGTGGATGGCGGGCCGTATCCGGCGAAATCCACCGGCCCGATCTACACCATCAGCGACAACCTCAGCTTGATCCGCGGTAACCACACGTTCAAGTTTGGGTTCCACTTCGAGTACAGCGGCCAAAACGACTTTGACCAGATCAACGTGACCGGCGTGCCGGGCGGGAGCAACAATCAGAACGGTCGGTTCGTGTTTACCGACTCCCGTGCTGGTGCCCCGACCACGGGTCTAGCAGTGGCGAACGCTGCTCTTGGCCTGTTCGACACCTACGCCGAGATCGGGCCTCGAGCCTTCACGCTCTACCGCAGCTACATGGTCGAGTGGTTCGCCCAGGACTCTTGGAAAGTCACGCCCAAGCTACGCCTGGAGCTTGGCGTACGCCACACCCTGATGCCGCCGTATTACAAGGCGCTGTGGCGGAACATGGCCGTCTTTGATCCCAACAGCTACGATCCCGCCCGGGCGGCGGTGCAGGATCCCAAGACGGGCTACATCATTTCGGGCGACCGCTACAACGGCGTGCGCTTCCCGGGCAAGGGCTGGCCAAAAGCCGCAAAAGGGCGTGTGTGGCTAGCTGACACTGGTGAATTCGACCACTTGTTCACCGGCGGCAGCCCATACTGGGGCATTTATCAGAAGGATCTGTTCCAACCGCGCGTCGGTTTGGCTTATAGCCTGACACCGAAGACCGTCATCCGCAGCGGATTCGGCCGGTTCGTGCAACGGCCGGGTGTGAGCGACAACATCTTCCTGGGCGGCAACCCGCCGTTCCAGCCGATGGTGTCCATCGCTGCTGGTCAGGCCGACAACCCGGCAGGCGGCAAGCCCTCCGCCTTCCCCTTGTTCTTCATGACTTCCGACCCGGTGTTCAAGATCCCCGGATCGTACATGTGGAACGTGACGTTCGAGCGCGAGATCGGCTTCGACACCACGGTGACGCTGGCATACGTAGGCCGGGTGGGCGTCCATTTGGAGCGTGAGCGGAACATCAACCAACCCCCGGTGGGGACGCTGAAGCGACCGGAGAACAAGGGGATCAACGCCAACGTGCTCCGGCCTTACAAAGGGTTCGCGTTCATCGCGCTGGGCGAGACGGCAGCTCGCTCGGAGTACAACGGCTTGCAGCTGGAAGTCACACGGCGGTTCTCGCGCGGCCTCAGCTACGGCCTGGCTTACACGTACTCGAAGAGCATGGACAACGCCTCAGATCGACGGGCGCGCGTGTACAACGCTTACGACGATCGGAACTTCTGGGGCAAGTCCGACTTCGATACTCGCCACGTAGCGGTCATCAACTTCATCTACCAGCTGCCGTTCCTGAGGAACCGGCGTGACTGGATCGGGACGGCGTTCGGTGGTTGGCAGGTGACGGGCGTGACCCAGTTCCAGACCGGAACCCCGATTACCGTCGGTAGCGGCGACGACTTCGCCGGGATCGGCACCTCCGACTCACAGCCGTGGGAGGTCAATGGAGATCCGTTCTTGCCGCGGAGCGAGCGTCGGTTCTCGGAGAGTGCTACCGACAACAACTACTGGTTCCGCGTCAAGAACCCCGACGGCAGCCCGATCTTCACCCAGCCGGCCGACGGAACGTTCTCCAAGACCCAGAACCGCAACAGCTTGCGAGTCCATAACGTCGGCTTCCAGAACTGGAACCTAGGGCTCTTCAAGGACTTCCGCGTCCGCGAAGGCCACCGGCTCCAGCTCCGAGCCGAGTTCTTTAACTTCCCGAACCACCCCAACTGGGGCGGCGTGAACACGAACCCCAAGAGCGCCACCTTCGGGAAGATCACCAGCAAGAGCAGCGAGCGGAACGTCCAGCTCAGCCTTCGCTACGACTTCTGATCCGGCGTTTCGCCTTGGGGTAGGACCGCAGTGCCTCGCCGGGGCACACAAGCCCCGGCGAGATTATTTTTTGACCCAGTGGGGGTAGGGGCGCTTGCGGAGCTAAGGTGTCGCCATCCACCGGATGCACACCTGAGGCAGCGGAGCTCACCGTCCTAGCACCAGAAGACGTGGCGGTGGCTACTCGCCCCTGGCTATCATGGACACGCCGATGAAGCGTCCCCGCTTTCGTCTGTTGCCCCTCCTCTTCGACCTAGCAGCAGGATCCAGTTTGATCACGCTAAATCTGTGGATCGCCTCTCGATTCCTGCTGACGGCGTACCGTCACCGGTTCGACTCCATCGAAGGAGCCTACGTTGGGCTAGCCCGCTGGATTGCCGCGCATCCGTTTGAGTGGAGCTGGTTCCCGCTCTGGTATGGCGGCATACCCTTCCAGAACACATATCCACCGTTACTCCACCTGGTAGATGGCTGGCTCGTGGCTCTGACCGGCGGCGATCCAGCCCGGGTCTATCACTTCGTGACCGGTTTTGCCTATGCCGCCGGGCCGGTTTGTCTCTACTGCCTCTGCCGGTATCTCGATTGCGACCGAGCGAGCGCGCTTTTCGCGGCGTTGTGGTACAGCCTATTGTCACCCTCCGCCTGGATCTTCAAACAAGTTGCCCACGATATGGGCGGCCGGATCTGGCTCCGGCGATACCACGTTTTGACCTGGTACGGTGAGGGCCCACACATCTTCGCATTGACACTCCTGCCGCTAGCGATCCTGGCTTTCGGCTGGGCACTCCGCCGCCCTTCACCACTACGCTTGCTGTTGGGCGCGGCTGCGTGCTCCGCTGTAGCACTGACCAACTGGCTAGGCGCGTTCGCCTTGGCCGTCCTCCTCGTGAGCTACCTGCTGACCGTCGCGGAATGGAATCGGCTGCGGACGTGGCTCACTGCTGGAGCAGTGGTCACGCTCGCTTACGCGCTCGCAGCCCCATGGCTTCCTCCGTCGACGATCGCCACGGTGAGCTGGAACGCCCAGTACACGGTGGGGTGGTACCCCCTCGGTACGAGGCACCATGTTGCTTGGGTGGCAGCCCTGGCAATCAGCCTCGCCATCGCCTTTTTGCTGCGGCGAACCATCGAGAACCCAAGCCTGCGGTTTGCTGTGTTGGTCACGACCGCCTTCCTGGCCCTCACAGCACCTGCCTACTGGTACAGGTCCTATCTAGTCCCGCAACCGGAACGCTATCACCTGGAGATGGAGCTGAGCGTGGCATTGCTGGTGGGCGCCGCGTTAGCCACGGCAATCAGGTCGCTGGGGCGAAAGGGTGAGTGGGCCCAAGTGCTGCTGGTCGCCTGCAGTTTCGGCTTGATAGCTCTTGTCGCCCCGATTAAGCAACGAGCCGACCAATGGACCCAAGCCAGCGAGCCGCGACAGGCGATCGAATGGCAGCTGGCTAGTTGGGCGCAGCAACATCTGAACGGGAGGCGGGTATTCGTCCAAGGCTCAACGCGATTCTGGTGGACAGCCTTCAGCGATGTGGCCCAGGTCGGAGGTGGATTCGATCAGGGGCTAACCAACCGGCTATTGCCACACCTGCTGTACGGCGTGCCCAACGATCGAGATCCCTCCCGCATCCTGTTGTGGCTCCGTGCGTTCGGTGTTGATGCGCTGGTGGTCAATGCGGCAGGAGGAATGGCTTGGATCAAGGACTTTCCTAGTGCTGAGCCTTTCCACTCCGCATTTCGGAAGCTATGGGGAAATGAACATGATTTCATTGTGGAGATCCCACGACGCTCGCGCAGCTTGGCCCACGTAGTGCCTCGCTCGGTGGTGCCCTCGGATCCGGTACGGGATTACCTCGACACTGAACCGGTCAAGCGATATGTACAGGCCCTGGAGGATCCTTCTCTTCCGCCCGCCAGATTCGAATGGGTCAGGAGTGATCGCGCGCGGGTGGCCGCGCGGGCCGGTCCGGGGCAGGTCATCTCGGTGCAAATTTCGTACGATCCAGGTTGGGAGGCAAGCACCGGCGGCCGCCGGTTACGCATCCTGCCTGATGGCTTTGGGCAGATGGTCATAGAGCTGCCCAGTCCAGGCGCTTACGTGGTGGAGCTCCGCTATACCGGAGGAGGGGAAGCCATGCTGGCCCGTGTAAGCTTTTACGCGGCACTGGTAGCAGTGGGGATGGCGGAGCTTGCCCACCTGCGGCGCAAGTCTCGCACGCGTTCTGCGCGGGGGCGACGTCGTGTGTCGACGTGACCTTCTTTAGCTACCGTCCCTTAAGCCTTGCCGCTTCACGCGGCTCTGAGGAAGCCTCCAGACAACCGCAGCGGCGCACCCCTTGTTCCCGCGCCTCGGGCCCAGCTCTGCACTACAGCTGAACCCGGCTCGGTTTGCTTGGTGCCTCGGCAGCATCCAACCGTACCAGCGGATTGTCCGCGAGGGCTGTGGCTGGGAATTCCCCAGGCACCCCGTCGAGTTGGCCCAGCGCGTTTAAAGGCACTTAGGCGTTGAACGTTCAAGCCATTGGCGATCGGATATTGTGGCTGGGCGGGGAACGTAAACGAATCCGCGAGGGCACCCTCAGCGCGCATGCTACGCCTCGAAAGGCTCCTGCCGCGTCGATCATCTGTTCAGTGGTGGTGAAAGCCCCAATGGCCGGATGATCGTTCATTTGCTGAACACCCTCGGATGCTCGCCGGCAGAGCCCTTGATGCAGCTGAGTGGCTGGAGCGCTCGCTCGAGGCGCTGAGTAAAGTTAAATCCTCCTGCAGGCGATCTCCAGGTTGGCTCGACCGAAGGCACTGCTCCCGCATCTGCGGCTGTTACACAGTAGGCAAG